>JBFHDT010000019.1:0-14519 GCA_041584575.1 Porticoccaceae bacterium | reverse complement strand
GCAATGCTGTGGGCCATTTTAAACCCCATGCGAGTAATGGCGGTGGGGATATCTTTGATTTGATTGCCGCTAACATTCATGGCTGCAGAATTGGCAACTTTTAATAAGCGGGCGGAAAATACAGGGTCTGAAACAACCAGCTTGGCAATTTGTTGGGTCGACATATTTGGGTCTTCGAGGGCTCCTTTGATGCGTAGGGCAGCCTCGGGGAAGGCGGGTAGTTTTACCTGGCCTTTAGAAAGCTCATCACTTAGTGTTTGGATGAACTCAAAACCAATGGCATTGGCATCTGACATGCGTTGCTTTCCTTCCCTTTAAAATTTGCCCTATAGGGCATAGTTGTCAATTTAAATCTCAGTCCATAGTGACAAAATAGCCTCATTGAATACAGGGCGAAACTTCATTTATTAGTGGCTTGTCGCAAAATTCACGGCCTTCAGATTTATTGGGTTTTTCGATAGGTGCTGTTGAGAAAAGCGCGAAGTTTGTCTCTAGCTTGATTTACCAGGCGCTGGCGTGCCTGTTGTGAGCCCCAGGCGCAATGGGGTGTGACTATTAAGTTGGGCATATCTAATTGCAGCAAAATATTGCCGTTAACGGGAGGTTCTTGGCTTAGTACGTCAACACCGGCACCGGCGATAACACCTTGTTTCAGTGCATCAGCCAGAGCCTGCTCGTTAACAATACCGCCCCTGGCGCAGTTGATTAGCAGGGCGCTGGTTTTCATCAGTCTTAATTTATCGGCAGTGATGAGGTTTCGGGTTTGCTCACTCAAGGGGCAGTGGATACTGACCACATCAGCAGCGGCTAAAAATGTTGGCAAGGCTAAGCAAGGTGTCTCGTTATGGGCTGTCGATTGCCTGCCGGGAATTGCCGCGCTAATAATCTTCATTCCAAAGGCGCGGCCAATAGCGGCAACGCCACGGCCGAGTTCACCATAGCCGATAATGCCGAGAGTCTTGCCAGATAGCTCTGAAACGGGATAATCAAGCACCGAGAAAAAAGGACTGTTGCGCCACTCCTGTTGCGCCACTCGTTTGTTGTCCTGTAGGTGAGTACTGAGTGAAAGGATGAGTGCCCAGGTATGTTGCACTACGGATGCCGTGCCGTAGGCATCGCAATTATTGATGCTAATTCCTCGTTGTTGGGCTGCCGAGTGATCGACAATATTCGTGCCGGTGGCGAGTACGCCAATGTATTTTAATTGGGTGGCGGCGCTGATTTCGGCTGCGCCGAGTACCACCTTGTTGGTGAGCACAATATCGGCATGGGCAATACGTTCCGCCGTTTCCTCGGGTGCAGTATTTGCGTAGCTGTGCCAGTTGATGGCGGTTATATCCAGTAGTGGGCTTAGGTCGATATCTTCCGGGTGGAGTGAATCTCGATCGAGAATAATACCGCTTAAAACATCCATGGCTGGCTTCACTACGCTGGCAAGGTGCTATTACTGTACGTTAGTTCTGCTGCTCTTGCCTTGTTTTGGGTCCTAAGTCGTTGCGCGAAGAAAGCAGTTTGTCGATAGCTTAGGCATAATGGCGCGTTGTTGCCGCTGTGCGCCTTAATTTAACTAATTTAGAAGAGCAAAGGAAAAAAAATGTCCGAACGCGTACTTCACGCCTACGAGCGAATTGTATTGCTGCATCCCAAGCTTGTGCTGTCTGTGGTCTTATTGGTGACTCTGGGTCTTGCAATGGGCTTGCCTAATTTTAAGCTCGATGCCTCTGCAGATTCTTTGACGCTGGAAAACGACAACGACCTCGACTATTTTCGTGAAATTAATGAACGCTATGGTAGCGGCGATTTTTTGGTGGTGACCTTTAGCCCGCTAGCGGGTGATGACTTGTTCTCTGATGAAAGTCTGGCCACCCTTACCGCGTTAACGGAAGATCTTAAGCAAATTGAGGATGTGGTCAATGTGGTGTCGATGATCAACGTCCCCCTGCTGTATAGCCCAAAAATTTCAGTTAGCCAGTTACATGATGCCCCGCGTACCTTGTTGACCCAAGGTGTCGATCGGGAGATGGCGAAACAGGAATTTCTCAATAGCCCCGTGTTTCGCAAACTGATTCTTGGCCCCGAGGGGCAGACTACAGCCTTGCTCGCCTCCATTAAAGTCGACCAGCGTTATATTGATCTGGTTCGTGGCCGGGACGCTCTACGCTATAAGCGTAAAACAGAGGGTTTAAGTGCAGAGGAAATGGCCCAGTTAGAGGCAATTAGCCAGGAATTTCTCGATTACCGCACCGAGCGAGCTGCGGTCGAAAAAGCGCGGGTTAACGCAGTGCGAGCCCTGATGGATAATTATCGTGATCGGGCGCAAATTTTTCTCGGCGGTCCGAGCATGATAACCGCGGATATGGTGGATTTTATTCGCAGCGATCTCGAGGTATTTGGCGCCGGTATCACCCTCTTTATCGTCATTACTCTTGCCGTGATTTTTCGTCAAATACGCTGGGTGATGTTACCTCTAGCTACCTGCGGCTTTTCCATTGTGATGATGCTCGGCTGGTTGAGCTGGATTGACTGGCGTTTAACGGTTATTTCGTCGAACTTTGTCGCCTTGCTGCTGGTGTTGACCATGGCGCTGACGATTCACCTCATCGTACGCTATCGTGAATTGCATCATGAAAAACCCGAAGCCAGCCAGCTGGAATTGGTGCGAGACATGGTTCGATTTATGGCGCGGCCCTGTATTTACACGGTGCTGACGACAATTGTGGCCTTTGCCTCATTAGTGGTCAGTGGCATTCGCCCGGTGATTGATTTTGGCTGGATGATGACCATTGGCCTGGCCGTCTCGCTGGTGCTGGGTTTTCTGGTGATTCCCTCCGGCATGCTGGTGCTGGGTAAGGCAAAAGTTGTGCAAGCGGGTAGCAAGGGCGGCCAGCTGCCAGCACACTTCTCCAACTTTACCGAGCGCCACGGTACGGTAGTGCTGGTTTTGTCATTGGTGGGCAGTCTTGTTTCGGTGGTCGGCATTAGCAAGCTGCAGGTTGATAACCGTTTTATTGACTACTTTAAAGAACACACCGAAATCTATCAGGGCTTGTCGATTATCGATCAGAAGTTGGGGGGCACCACGCCGCTGGATATTATTATTCAGGCACCGGCGAGCGCTGCTACTCCTCTGACTCTCGGTGTGCCGGAGGGTGATGATCCCTTTGGTGAAACGGATCCCTTCGAAAGCGATCCCTTTGAAGATGACCCTTTTGGCGATGATGCTTTTGGTGAAGCAGACCCTAATCAGCAAAAGCCCAGCTACTGGTTTAGCCGTGGTGGTTTGGAAGAGCTGGAGGAAGTCACCACTTATCTCGATGATATGAATGAAATTGGCCGCATTGACTCCCTGGTGACGGCGTTTCACGTGGCAAATGACCTCACCGGCCATCGCATGAATGATTTTGAACTGGCGGTGATGCGTAAAAGTTTGTCGCCGGAGATGAATCGATTTTTACTGGCGCCCTATCTCGACGACGAAACCGATGAAACGCGGCTCACCATGCGTACTGTTGAGAGTGGCAGTACCTTGAATCGCCAGCAGTTGCTTGATGAGATCAGCAGTTTTTTAATTGATGAGGTGGGCCTGGAGCCCGAGCAATTTAGGCTGTCGGGTTTGATGGTGCTCTACAACAATATGCTGCAAAGCCTCTTTCATTCTCAAATTGTGACGCTGGGAGCGGTGTTTCTTGGCATTATGCTGATGTTCGTTGTGTTATTTCGCTCGCTGCTGATTGCATTTATCGCCATTTTTCCCAATATTCTCGCTGCCTGTGTGGTGCTGGGGGTGATGGGCTGGGCGGGGATTCCACTCGACATGATGACCATTACCATTGCCTCTATTACTGTGGGCATCGGGGTTGATGACACCTTGCATTATATTTATCGCTTTCGCGAGGAATTTGCCAAGGATCGAGACTACATTGCCACTATGCACCGCAGTCACGAGTCCATCGGCATTGCTATGTATTACACCTCAATCGTGATTATCGTCGGCTTTTCTATTCTCGCCCTGTCTAATTTTATGCCCTCGGTTTACTTTGGTTTTTTAACAGGATTGGCAATGTTTACTGCCTTGCTGGCCTCACAAACTTTGTTGCCGAAACTGATATTACTGACTCGGCCACTGGGTAAGTAGGCTTTTTCTCGCTAGATAGAAGGTTGTTTGGATGAGCGTGCGTTGACCTATGAAGGGGGTGCGGGCTTGTCGTAATAAAAGCCCTGTACTTGATCACAGGAGCTGGCGAGGAGGAAGTCGGCCTGCTCCTGAGTCTCAACACCTTCGGCAACAATGGTCATGGCCATTGTTCTGCCCACCGAGATAATAGCTTCGGTTAGCTGTTTATCTGAGGGCTCGTTGGCGATATCGCGAATCACTGAACCGTCGATTTTCAAGGTGTCGAAGTGGAATTTATCCAGGGTCGATAAAGAGGTATAGCTAGTGCCAAAGTTATCGATGGCGATGCGCACACCAAGGGCTTTAATTTTACTCAGCGTTTTAAGAGCTCGGTCAAAATTCCTGAGTAAGAGACTCTCGGTAATTTCCAGTTCGAGCTGGGCAGGATTGATACCGGTGGAATGCAGTATTTTGGCGATATCATCGAGCAGGTGGGCGTCGGTAAATTGACGCTCTGTCAGATTGACCGAGATGCAGCGCGGCGGCAAGCCCTCCTCTAGCCATTTACTGACCTGCTTACAAGCGGCCTCAATAACCCACTTACCAATCGGTATGATCAGTCCTGTCTCCTCGGCAAGAGGGAGGAATTGCATGGGTTGTATCAAGCCAAGAGTGGGGTGCTGCCAGCGCAGTAAGGCTTCGGCACCGGTAATTTCTCCACTACGTAAATCATGTTTTTCCTGATAGTGGAGCAGGAATTCACCGCGGTCCACGGCCAGACGTAGACTCGATTCCAGCGCTAATCTCTCCAGGGAGTCAGTACTGAGTTCGTCAGAATAAAAGCGAAAATTATTTTTACCCCGCTCCTTGGCATGGTACATGGCAATATCGGCATTCTTTACCAAAGTTTGTTCATCCTCCCCGTCGAGGGGGAAAACGCTGATGCCAATACTGACCGTCACGCGTAAGTCCTGTCCTGCCAGGTGAAAGGGCTTGCCTACTGAGCTGAGGATTTTTTTGGCTACTGAGCTGATTTGTTTTTCGTCATTCATCTCGGGCAATAGGACAACAAATTCATCGCCCCCAAGACGGGCAACGGTGTCAGTTTCACGCAAGGCTTTAGTTAGACGTTGCGCGACCTGTTTGAGTAGCTCATCACCAACGTCGTGACCGAGGGTGTCGTTGATGACTTTAAAACGGTCCAGGTCGAGAAAAAGCAGGGCCAGATGTCGTTTATAACGCTTGGCTTCGGCAATGTCGTGGCTTAGTAATTGACTAAAAAAGCTGCGGTTAGGAAGGCCTGTAAGACTATCGTGAAAGGCTAGGTATTCAACCTTCTTGGCGTGGGATATTTGTTCTTGTAGGGCTTTTTGACGGCTTTGTTTTAACTGCAAGCTGAGGCGTAGTAGAACTACTGCGATAATAATCATGGCGAAGCTAGCCGCTGAGGCGCGCAGTAAATACACACGTTTGAGCTGAACCGCTCCTTGCAATTGCTCCTCTTCCGAGAGGCCGACAACTACCGCCAGGGGGAATTCATAGAGTTGGCTGGCAACTGTATAGCGTTTAACTTTGTCCCAGCTATTGTGTTGGAGTTTAACGACAGGTTCTTCAGGTTCTTCAACTTCCTCGTTGTTGGGGAGTAGGTGACTAAAGTTGACTTTTTCCCCAGAAACGATGTCTTCACCGCTGCGTCGAACTCGAAATATGCCGTCGGTAGCGATAATACCCAGTACTCCTCGCTTGCCAAACTGGGATTCTTCGTAGCCACTGACAAAATAACTGGCATCAACTGATGTAAAAACAATGCCACCAAAGGAGCCCTCTGGTGTATTGACTTTACGGCTGAAGGTTAATTTCCATGCTTTGGTGTAAGGGTCTTGCCAGGGGCGACTCAGTACCAGTTGGTCAGACTCCAGTTGTTGGCGAAAGTAGTCCTGGTCGGAAACATTGTGTTTTTCAATGGTGCTGGTGCTGTTGATCACGTTCCCGTCGGCATCGGTAATACTGGTAACAAAGAGAAAATTTGGCAGTAGTAAACTCCAATCATTGAGCATTGGCAGCATCGTGTTGTCATTGTTAAGTTCGTAAGACCTTCTGGCCACATTCAGAGATTGGTCAATTTCTCGCAGGGCACGCAAGACTTGTGCTTCGTAAGTGTAGACGAGGGCTGTGGCCGAGGTGATAGCGCTTTCTCGAGCACGTTGGTGAGTGGTGGCTATTAAGTCAAAGGTGATGACCCAGAGTAAGATCAGGGCGGCAATTAGAGCGGTAGGGTAAAACAGGATCGGTTCGATAATATTTTGCCGATGGTGCTGCGTCTCCGATGAGTGGGTGTTGTTTTGGTCCTGGGTCGGCTCGACGCTTTCTGTTGGCGGGTTAGACATTATTGGAGCTCCAGAATCTTCACTGAGTCGTCAATCGTGGCCCGATCCATATAGCTGATATTGACAGAACCATTTGCCAATAATTGTTTCACCGCATCATTAGTAGCAGCCTCCTTTGGGGGTTGGCCGCGGCCGGTAAAAATCAGCTTGGACCAGTGGGCTTTTACTTGAGCAGGCGACTTACCGCTGACCAGTTGATAGAACGCATCGCGTTCTAAACTGCCCTCGCTCTGGTTCAGGGGCTGAGCTTTAGAACCGTCGGGAAAGAGGCGGCTTTTCCCGAGAAAAATCTTTGCAACTTGATTTTTGCTAAGGGTCGTTATGGGGCTCGTGGCCGAAACCACAACAACGACTTCACTGTGGGCGCTCGCCATAAAAAAACAGATCGCGAGCAAAGCGAGTTTGAGGATGTGCTGTGCTTGTTTTTTTGAGTTCATAAGGTCATTTTTAAAAAACAAAGTCGATGGCAGCGCTAAAGGTATTTACCCGATTGCCAGGTTCAAAATTGGGTTGTACGTTGGCTAGGCGCCCGGCAGATTTTTCATCGAGATCAATATGCTGATACTGCAGTTTTAGTGCTGCATTGCTGATGAAGTCCCAGCGAATGCCAAGCGTTATCGACTTCTGCGCGTGGCTGGCCCCGGACAAAAATTGATTGAGCCCGGTATTCATTGCGTTTGTCGTCGTAGCCAGGGGGAGCGGCATGCCACTAGTGCTGACGCCGGGCTCTCGAGGCGTATCGCCGTTGACTTCAGCAAGGGTCAAGTAAGGCGTCACTGAGTCAAGTCGGTAGCCAAGGGTAGCGTACCAGGCCTCGGCCTTGCTCAAGGCATTGGCCTCCGTGACGAGTGTCCACTCCGCTATGAATAACCAATTGTTGGGCTCCAGGCGCAGACCGGCGCTGTAGACTTCAATGGGGGCATCGTTCAGAGCATAGCGTCCAGGTATTGTGCTGGCCTGGGCTGCGGCCTCTTCCAGACCGGGGGTTAAAGCTAAGGTATCGCTCAAATTGTTATAGGCATTGATCAGAGCGTTTGACTCAGGGGTGTCCAGATCAAGATGGGCGGTAAGGTAGGCCAGGCGGAAGGTGGCGTAGTCATATTCCAGGCTGTTACTGAGCAGAAAGCTATTTCTGGCGCGGAGTTCGCCATCGCTTATTAAATCCTGATTCGTTTGCCCAAAGGTCATCTGTAGAGTGTTGCGCCAGTCGCCAAAGTCCCGGGTGTAAATAACATCAACGCCATCGATATTGGTAATTGGCACGATCTGATAGAACTCCTGAGGGCCGCGTATCCAGGGGTTGGCATAACCGACTAGCCGGGTGTCGGACACCATAAAAGTAGCGAGTACAGTGCGACCGAGTCGTAAGCTGACATTGTCGTTAAGCCGATATCGAATGTTGGCCCACTCAATGGCTGGGGCCCAGGCATTGTCTTCCTGGCGTTCAACGACGACTTGTAAAACAGCAGACAAGCGCTCATTAAACTGGGCATTAACTTGTCCTCCGAGTTTGGTGTCGACACCTGCGTGCCACTGGCTAGTGTGGCCGGCCCCGTTGGGTTGGAGTAACCAACTGGAAACAAAGTCGGCCTGATCTTCATCGGAGTAAACAGTGCCTAAGGTGCCGAAACCATTAAATGAGTAACTTGGGTTAAACGTATCAAGGGCAAAGGCCTGGTGCCCAGATAGGCAGCTTGCTGTTATAACAGCGGCAAGGCCTACAGGCTGGATGGCAATTGCCAGGGCTTTTAGCTTGTTATTCATGATCAGGGCCTTGCTCATACAGCGTTTTGTTCTCCATAAAAGGGTAATCTTTTTTTGTGTCAATAGCTTGGTTCTCTGCTTGCTGTGTTTCTCCATCTAGACTTCAGAAAACACAGCGGATAACTTCTGGCTATAGTTATCATGCGTGAAGGTAAGGTTTATACGCCTAGCTTGCAAGGTCTGCCCTGCGGAAAAGCAGGGTTAAGGCAAAAGGTGTTAACCGGTTAACAGGCTACGGGCGGTTTTCCAGACCTTTTTTAAGATGAGGTAACTAAAGTTATGTTGTACCGCGTGCTGGCAGATGTCGTGCTTATTGGCCATTTGTTATTCATTATTTACGGTCTACTCGGTGGCTTGCTTTATTTCTGGCGCTCATGGTTGGTCTGGCTACACTTGCCTCTAGCGGTATGGATTTCCCTCATCGAGTTTTTTCAATGGACTTGCCCCTTGACCCCCTGGGAAAAACAGTTACGCGTGCTGGCCGGTGAGGGTGCTTATTCCGGTGGGTTTATTGAACACTATTTAATCGCGCTGATATATCCCGATGGTATGACTCGGGGCATAGCCTTGAGACTGGGTGTCATCGCACTCGGCTCTAACCTGCTCATTTATGGTTTTATTTTGCGTGATGCTTATCGGCGTTTTCAGCACAAGTAGGACGCTGCCTACCCCTACTCAGCACGCAGTGCGTCGATGGGGTTGAGGCGGCTGGCATGGTAGGCGGGTATAACGCCGGCCAGTAGCCCGATGACAGCGGAGGCGAGCAGAGCGAGAATGAGAAAGAAGGGGTGAAGCGCCAGGGGCAGGGCGGGGATAAATAATGAGAGTGCGGCAGCAATTGCTGCCAGCAAGGTAAGGCCAATGACGCCGCCCAGCAGTGAAATTAGCACCGCTTCTCCTAAGAACAAACCGAGTACTTGCCGCTGACTGGCACCAACAGCACGTAGCAGGCCGATCTCGGCACTGCGCTCACGCACGGTGGTGGTCATAATGGTGGCGATGCCGACAGCGCCGACAAACAGAGATATTGAACCCAGAGCGGCGACACCAATCGTCAGTACATTGAGCACATTACCCATGGTCAGTAGCATTTCATCCTGCGTGGTGATGGAAAAGTCTTCATCGCCGTGGCGTTCGATCAACACACGCTTTACCCGCTCTGCCAGTTGCGCCGAGGTGGTGGCCGTGTTGAAGGTAATGTCTATCTCCATAAGGCCTTCGCGGTTGAACAGTTGCAGGGCTTTATCGGTCGGGATATAGACAATATCGTCCATATCGAAGCCTAGCATCTGCCCCTTCTTTTCGATCACGCCGATGACTTTAAAGCGCAAGCCGCCGACGCGAATGGTCTTGCCGAGGGGGTTGGTATTGGCGAACAGCTCCTGCTTCATGGTGTAACCCAGTACCGCATAGGGGCGGCTATGGCTATTGGAATCTTCGGGTAGAAAGCGTCCCATGCTGACTTTAAATTGCCAGGCTTTGGACATTTGTGCGCCGACACCGAGAATATCGCTGTTGCGCTGACGATTGCCGTACTCGATAGCGCCCACCCCCTGTACCACCGGCACCACAAACGCTACGCCCGGCAATGAGTCCAGTGCCTGTGCATCGTCCAAACTGAGGGGCCTGACTGACGACAGCAAACCGCCTATGCCATGGGTAATATCCTTGCCCGGATTGACGGCGATAATCCGCGTACCGAACATGGAAAATTGATCAAGCATATGGAGCTGCAATCCGCTGCCGAGGGAAGTCAGTAGCGATACCGCCGCAATACCGATACCAATACCCAGGGCGGTGAGCAGGCTTTTGCCCAGGCTGTGGTACACCGAGTTCCAGATTAAACGCACGGCATCTTGCGCTATCATGCCTGCCCCGCTTTTTTATCGAGGAGGGCGTCGACCGGGGTCATGTTGGCGGCCTTTTGTGCGGGAATAGCGGCAAACAGCAGGGCGGTTATTGTGGCAATTAGCGCCGAGCCGGCCTGAGCCCAAAAGGGTGTAGTGAAGGGGATCGTCGGGTAGAGCCCCCGCGCTACGTATAATAAGAGCTCGCTAATTAAGATGCCAAGCAGTGCACCGCTCAGCGCCATAATACTGGCTTCGCTGAGAAAAATGAGCGCCACGGTGCGCGCCGGGCAACCCAGTGCTTTGAGCAGGCCAATTTCACGGGTGCGTTGACTCACGGCGATTAGCGACACGTTCATAATCAATATGCCCGCCACCAGCATGCTAATGCCGGCGATACCGGCCACCGCCAGGGTCAGTGTATTGAGGATGTTTTCGAAGGCGGAGAGCAGGGAATCCTGAGTAATAATAGTTACATCTTCCTCGCCTTCGTGGCGTTCTTTGAGTAAGGCGAGAATGCGTTGCTGGGTTTTTTGAAAACCATCGAGGCTGCGTAGTTCAATAAAAACCCGGAATAAACCGGCTTGGTTAAACAAGGCTTGAGCATTGGCAACGGGCACGATGATCGCCTCGTTCATATCAAAGCCCAGGCCCTCGCCCTTGTCTTTAAGAATGCCAATGACGCGAAAGCGGCTGTCACCGGCACGCAGCCATTGGCCCAAGGCGGGTTTAGTGCCGAACAGTTCTTTACGCAATTTGCTGCCAATCACGCAAACTGCCTGACTTTGCTCGAAGGGGAGTTTTGGCAGCGCTTTGCCATGAGCTTGCTCAAGCTGGCGAATGTCAAAAAAGGCGCGGTTGCTGCCAATGGTAAAGGCCTCACGGCTAAGTGTGCCGTGGGATATTTCCATTTTACCGGCTATCAGCGGAGCCACTGCCGACACATTGCCCAGCCGGGCGATGGCCTCGGCATCGCGCAGGGTGAGATCCCGTGTGGCTTCACCGGTTAAAGGCGGGATGCCGCCGGTGGTTTCCTTCTTGCCCGGCAGCATGATCAACACGTTTTTACCCAGCAGATTGAATTCGCCAAGGACAAACTGCTTGCCGCCCTCTCCGATCCCCGTGAGCAGGTTAATAGCCATCACACTAATGGCGATGGCGGCCAGTAACATGGCAGAACGCAGTCGCTGACGCTCGATCAGTTTCAGGTTGAATGCGATAAGGTCGGCGGTGCGCATGGGTTCAGGAAGCGGTACGGGTCACGCGATCACTGGCAATACGGCCATCTATCATTTTCAGTTCGCGCGTGGCCCGGTCGCCAATACTTTGGTCGTGGGTGACAACCAGTAGGGTAATGCCCTCGTCGTTGAGCTCTTCGAGGAGTTCGATCACCTCGCGGCCCGAGGCCGAGTCAAGATTGCCGGTGGGCTCATCGGCGAGCAGTAGTTGGGGCTTCATGACAATGGCGCGACCGATGGCAACACGTTGGCGTTGGCCGCCCGATAACTGATTGGGTGCGTGGGCTGCTCGGTCTGTCAGTGCTAAACGCGTAATCACCTTGTCGATTAGGGGCTTGCGCTGTTTGGGAGCTATACCGGCGAGGATCAGTGGTAGCTCTATGTTTTCTCGCGCGGTGAGTCGGGGGATTAAGTGATAACTTTGGAACACAAAGCCGATGTGCTCGCGACGCAGGGTGGCGCGCCCTTCTTCGCTGAGCTGGCTGGTTGCCGTTTGGTTGAGCAGGTATTCCCCGTCGCTGGGCATATCGAGCAGGCCGAGCATATTGAGGAGGGTGGACTTGCCCGAGCCCGAAGGCCCCATCACCGAGAGGTATTCGCCGCCCTCTATCTTCAGATCAATGTGATCGAGGGCGTGCACGCACTGGTCGCCAATCTGGAAACTGCGGCACAGTTGCTGGAGTTCGATCATGGCTTTAGGTTCAATCATTGAGTAATCGGCGTGACCCGCGCACCCTCGGTAGCCCCTTCCGTATCGAGGGACAGTAGTATGTCGTCGCCATCACTGAGACCCTCCACAACCTCCGTCGACGTCCAGTTACTGAGTCCTGGTTTAAACTGCCGGTAGTTAAGCAGCCCCGTTGCGGCGTCGTAGCGTAATACCCGGTTGCCATCAATCACCGCTTCAGTCGGGATGCGCAGGGCGCTCTCGCGTTGGCTGAGAATGATTTCAATATCGGCGCTATAACCTATTAGTAAGGTCAGATTCTTGGGCAAGGCGTCAAAGGCCACTTCAATATCGACGGTGCGGGCCTGCTTTTCAAACTCTTTAACATAAGGCGCAATACGGCTGACGCGACCCTCAAAAACTTGCCCGCGAAACGCGTCGAGGCTAATGTGCGCTGGCATATTCAATACGATAGCGGCGGCGTCGACTTCGTCAATTGGGGCTGAAACATAAAGACAGTCCAGGGCGATTAAGTCGATGGCGGGTGGGGTAGCGATACCGGGTGGCGAGGGGGTGATGAACTCACCAACTTCGCCGTTAATTTCGGCGATCACCCCGGCAAAGGGCGCACGCAGGCGGGTTTTTTCAAACAGGGCGCTTTGCAGGGCCTGGGTGGCCTGGGTGGTTTCTACCCCGGCACGGGCTTTTGCACAGGCGAAAGAGGAGACGCTGGCGCGAGTTTGGGCAGCATCGAGAACCTCTTCGGAAATAAGTTTTTTTGCCGCCAGGCCCTGCTTGCGTTTCAACTCGCGGGCATCGAGAGCGGCGTTATGACAGCTCTCTTTAACGCTTTCCTGGGCGACGGTAACTCGGGTGCTGGCCTCGGCGACGCGGGCCTGCTGATCATCATTCCAAAGCTGAATGAGCACCTGCCCTTTTTCAACTCTGTCGCCTTCATCGACCAACAAGTCGGCAACCTGACCACCGACGGGCATTGACAAGCGAGAACGTTGACAAGCCTTAATAGTGCCTGCGCGGGTGTTGGCAACTGTGGCCTCAACCCGCCCCTGTTCGACTTTGGTCAATCTGACGGCAACGATTTCTTCCCGGTTGAGCTGCCAATAAATGGCAGCGACGACAAAAAGAGGGATGATGATTAGCAGTGTTTTTTTCATTGTGAGTTGCACTCGTCACTAGCCATCCTAGCCTATCACGCGCGGAGTAAAGAACAATCGTGTTCTATCAAGCTCCCCAGTAGCTACGGGGTTTTGCGCTTTCAACTCAGGAGCTTAAGCCTTAAGCTCTATACGCTAAACATCGTGTTGTGAACTACGCGCCATCGGGGATGGCAAACAATAGTACCAGTAGCAAGATACAGGTAATAAACAAAAAACCTGTGCTTTGCAGCCAGTGCCTGCGACGGTAATTAATGCACAGTGCGACCAGACATTGCAGGAGGTAGTAGGTGGCGAAGGCCCGCGAGGCGATGGTTATAATTTCAAAGATATTTGCCGACCAGATTAAGACAATGGCTAGCGCTACGACTAGAGCATAACCCAAGCGCGGGCTGAAACGACGCCGGCTGAATTCCGCTAAAAGCCCACCCGAGCCCGCAGTATCGGCCACGGCCGCACTAAATTGACTCATTATCGCGGCGACAATCAACATCGCCGGCAACATAGGCGAGATCATCGCCGATAGTGAAATGATGGCGGTTTCGCTGCGTGGCTCATGGAAACCATTGAGCAGGGGTAGGGAGAGGCCAATAAACAGTAAATAGATAGCGGCTGAGAGTAATTGGGCAAAGCGCATGGTGCGGATACGGGTTTGCGCATCGTACTCATCACCCAAATAACGCGAAGTTTCAAAACCCTGTACGATCAATAATATGCCAGCTAATAGGCGCATGGCATGGGGCCAGTCTGCTAACGGGGCGTAATTGATCTGATTTTCAGGCTGGGTTAGCCAGTGTAGGTCGTAGCCAATCAGGCCCAGTAACAGGGAGGTGATAATTGCCAGTTTGATATTAACAGCCGATTCTTCTAGCTTTTCCAGTCCCTCCAGTCCGCGCCATAGCCCGATGAATGCAATGCTAAGCAATACACCAGTGGTCAGTATATTGGCGTAAACATCATTCTCAATGTCCATGGCATGCAAGAGAAAGGACGCCAGCAAACGCAAATAAAAGGCGACTGAAATCACATAGGCGACACTCAGAGTCAGGCTGGAAAGACGTTCCAGGTTGAGTAATAAAGGCGGTGCCTGTGGACTGTTTAACAGCGGTTCACCATAGTGAATATTAAAGCGAATCACTTCGCCAATGCCGTAGGCGAGCATCACAATACTGGCCATGGCAAAGAAAGCCCAGCCGTTAACGGCGTGGGACAACAACGGTGCCGCCACTAAAAAACCGCTACCAATAATGGATGCCAGGGGTGTTACCGTTGCCCGCCAATTGCGAGAGAAGCGTACTTTCGGGTGAAACAGCAGTGCGGCAACAAT
>JBFHDT010000018.1:0-14751 GCA_041584575.1 Porticoccaceae bacterium | reverse complement strand
TATAACCAAGTGAAAGGCTTTGCCAGCCCCTTGTTTCCTGATGGACTCTGCCCTCAGCAGGAAATACCTTTGCCTGTATTCGAGAGGCTTGCCGACGATGCGCCTTTAATCGCTGTTGGCGACGGTTGGCGCTACCAACCAAAATTACGACGCGGTGATGAATTCTTGGAACCCTCTACTGTTTATCAAAATATTGGTCCGGATGCCGAAGATATACACACCCTTGCCTTGGCTGCCTTGAAACTGGGGCAGGAGCGAGACATTGCAGATATTGAGCCTGTTTATTTACGCAACACAATTAGCTGGAAAAAACGTCAACGCTTAAGACCTTAAATATTCTTATGATTTTTTAACAGCGGGTTAATCTATGGAAACAATTCAGGTCTTTGTTTTGGCCCTTATTCAGGGCCTGACCGAGTATTTGCCGATTTCTAGCTCTGCTCATTTAATTCTTCCCTCTCAGTTACTCGGCTGGCCGGATCAGGGGCTTGCCTTTGATGTGGCCGTGCATATTGGCTCGCTACTGGCCGTTTGCACGTATTTTCGCCATGAGCTTCAAGTTATTTTTGTCAGTTGCTGGAGGCAGTTATTTCAGGGGTGCGGTGATGAGCATAGCCGCCTGGGTTGGCTATTAATTGTTGGAACAATTCCCGTTGGCCTTGCAGGACTGATGTTTGATGATTTCATTGAACGCCATCTGCGTTCGATCATGGTGATAGCGTTAACGACAATTATCTTCGGTTTATTACTGGGGCTAGTTGATAAAAAGGGCTCCCAGCAATTAACGATGGCGCAGATGAACTGGCGCTCTGCCATGCTGATTGGTCTGTCTCAAGCCCTGGCATTAATACCTGGCACCTCTCGATCAGGCGTTACTATAACGGCTGCTCTGGCTTTGGGTTATGATCGCCAAAGTGCTGCTCGCTTCTCCTTTCTTTTGGCCATCCCAGTGATTGTTCTCAGTGGTGGATACAAAGGCCTACAGCTTGCAGGTGAGTCTAGTGCTGTCGCCTGGGTTGATATTTTTCTTGGCATTGGCATCTCCGCTGTGACCGCATTTACCTGTATTCACTTGTTTCTCGCCCTGGTTAATCGCATCGGTATGATGCCTTTTGTTTGGTATCGCCTTATCCTTGGTGGATATTTATGTACTTTGTTAGTCAATGGGAGCTAACACAATGAAACAAAAAATAGCCTTCCTCGGCCTTGGAGTAATGGGTTATCCCATGGCTGGATTTTTGAGTCGCAAGGGCTTTGAGGTGACAGTTTATAACCGAACAAGAACACGAGCAGAAAACTGGATCAACGAATTCTCCGGTCAAATGGCATTAACCCCTGCCGAAGCGGTATTAAATAAAACAATTGTTTTCGCCTGTGTCGGTCAGGATCAGGATGTACGGGACATAACAATCGGCGCGCAGGGTGCGTTTGAAACATTAAGCAAAGATGCCGTTTTTGTTGACCACACGACAGCTTCGGCTGCTTTGGCTCGTGAATTAGCAGAGCATTGTCAACAGAAAGGGTTTCACTTTATTGATGCGCCAGTTTCAGGTGGTCAACAGGGTGCCGAAAATGGCCGCTTAACCGTCATGTGTGGTGGTGAAGAATCTGCGTTTATGAAAGTTGCCCCCGTTATTGAAAGCTATGCACAAACTGTTAAATTACTGGGCCCATCAGGCAGTGGCCAGCTGTGTAAAATGGTCAATCAGGTTTGTATTGCCGGCTTAGTGCAGGGGCTCGCCGAAGGATTACACTTTGCTCAGTCTGCCGGGCTTGATGCGAACGAAGTTATTGAGGTTATTTCCAAAGGCGCAGCACAATCCTGGCAAATGGAAAATCGTTATAAAACCATGCTCGCGAATGAATTTGAACACGGCTTTGCCGTTGACTGGATGCGTAAAGACCTCGATATTGTCTTGCAGGAAGCGCGACGCAATGGTTCTCAATTACCGGTTACCGCACTCGTCGACCAATTCTATGCCGACGTGCAGGCGTCTGGGGGAGGGCGGTGGGATACTTCCAGCTTGTTGACACGCTTACAAAATAAAGTAAAACCCGATTAAAATTTAATTTATAAAAATTGCCTTAGGTATTTGTACAGTGAACAATCAAGATAATTTTAATGATCAGTTATTAGCCTTTTTAAAGTCTTCCTCCAGCCCCTTTCATGCCGTTGAGCAAATGGCCCAAAGGCTCGATGAAGCCGGGTTCGAATATCTGCCTGAGCAAGATAGCTGGTCGATAGAGGCTGGCGGGCGTTATTACACGACTCGCAATGGCTCGTCGCTGATTGCCTTCACTAGTGGTGATTTTAGTCGGGGCATACGTATGGTCGGTGCCCATACTGACAGCCCTTGTTTAATGGTGAAGCCGCAGCCAGAAAAAACCAAAAATTACCTGCAAGTCGGTGTCGAGGTTTACGGTGGAGCCCTGTTAAACCCTTGGTTTGATCGGGACTTATCTCTTGCAGGACGAGTGATTTATCGTGATAAAGCTAGCGGTAAACTAAAGCAAAGCTTACTCGATTTTACTCGGGCGATAGCGACGATTCCCAGTTTGGCTATCCATCTTGATAGAGAAGCGAATAGTAATCGTACGATTAACCCACAGACGGACATTCCGCCGATTTTATGCACTCTTCACGAACAGAACAGCCGAGATTTTCGTGAGTTATTAGTTACTGAGTTATTGGCGCAAAACCCGCAACTGGCCAAAAGTGCAGACGCTATCGATGTGCTTGACTATGAACTGTGTTTTTACGATACCCAGCCTCCAGCTATTATTGGCCTACATGACGACTTTATTGCCTCGGCGCGACTCGATAATTTACTCAGTTGTTTTACCGGCTTACAAGCATTTTTAGCGTCCGAGGGACGCCAGGCCAGTTTGCTTGTCTGCACTGACCACGAAGAGGTCGGCAGTGCCTCCGCCTGTGGTGCACAGGGGCCAATGCTGGCATCTGTGCTTGAGCGCTTGTTACCCGATGCCGGTGAGCGTACCCGCTGTATTGCCCGTTCATTGATGGTGTCAGCAGATAATGCCCACGGCATACACCCCAATTACCCCAGTAAGCACGATGACAACCACGGCCCGTTGCTCAATGCTGGCCCAGTAATAAAAATTAATGCGAACCAACGCTACGCGACGAACAGTGTCACGGCTGCCCTTTTTCGTGATTTATGCAAGCAAGCAGAAGTGCCGGTACAAAGCTTCGTCACTCGTACGGATCTAGGTTGTGGCAGTACCATTGGCCCTATTACGGCCAGTAAAATCGGTGTGCCGACCCTCGATGTGGGTGTGCCAACTTTTGCCATGCATTCTATTAGAGAGCTTGCCGGCAGTGATGATGCTTGGTCGTTGTATAAAGTACTACGAACACTTTATGAGCAGTCCGACGTAACTTGTGTTTAGAGCTTATGGGTTGTCTTCGTAGAGTAGCATCTCCTCTTCTTAGCACTGAACGCACTGGCTTATTGAGATAGACGTTTATTTACTCGCGATAGAGTAGTGCGGGCGCAGCAATTTCGTTAAAATACAACGTTTTTAGGCGACGAAATCCGATGCTAGAAGTTAATCCCATCAGAAATACTTTGGCCGATCTGCAAGCGCGAACCGATGTGCTCAGGGGGTATCTTTGACTATATTGAGAAGAAAGATCGCCTTACCGAAGTAGAGCTGGAACTGGCCGACCCTGAAGTCTGGAATGACCCTGCCCGTGCTCAGGCTCTGGGTAAAGAACGCGCCTCTCTCGAGTTAGTTGTTGAGACGATTGACTCTCTCGATAACGGTGTTGCAGAGAATAGCGAGCTTCTCGAAATGGCTGCGGAGGAAGACGATACTGACACCTTGGCTGATGTCGAATCAGAAGTCGCCAGTTTAACCGCGCGCCTTGAAATATTAGAATTTCGCCGCATGTTCTCCGGCGCGATGGACCCCAATAGTGCCTACCTGGATATTCAGGCGGGCTCTGGCGGTACCGAAGCTCAGGACTGGGCCGAAATGCTACTGCGTATGTATCTACGCTGGGGTGAGCAGAAGGGTTTTAAGGTTGAGCTGATTGAAGCCTCTGCGGGTGATGTTGCCGGCATCAAAAGCGCCACGGTTCACTTTCAGGGTGAGTACGCCTTTGGTTGGCTCCGCACTGAGACAGGCGTGCATCGCCTGGTGCGAAAATCTCCCTTTGACTCGGGTAGTCGTCGTCATACCTCTTTCTCGGCAGTCTTTGTCTCACCCGAGATCGACGATGATATTGAAATTGAAGTCAGTAAAAGCGACGTGCGTGAAGATACTTACCGTGCTAGTGGTGCCGGTGGTCAACACGTTAACAAAACGGACTCAGCTGTACGTTTGACCCACCTGCCCACGGGCACGGTAGTGCAGTGTCAAAATCAGCGCTCTCAGCATCAAAATCGCGATAATTGCTGGAAAATGCTCAAAGCCAAACTTTATGAATTGGAAGAGTTACGTCGTAAAGAAAGTGCTCAGGTGGTAGAAGACAACAAATCAGACATCGGCTGGGGCAGTCAAATTCGCTCCTATGTGCTCGATGATTCACGCATTAAAGACCTGCGCACCAATATTGAAACCCACAATACCCAGCAAATGCTCGATGGTGATCTCGATAAATTTATTGAAGCTAGTTTGAAAGCGGGGCTTTAAGCCGCTGTTTACCAATATTCTTGCTAATTTTTAGCGCCAACATGCATGACCAAACCTCGGAATATCCCCATGAGTAAAGAACAAGCCCAGCCCGTCGATGAAAACAAGCTGATTGCCGAGCGCCGTAATAAACTGGCCGCCATCCGCGAGAAAGGCCAGGCGTTTCCCAATGAATTTCGCCGTGAAGACTTCGCCAATAAACTCCAGGAAGAGTTCGCAGAGCAGACGAAAGAAGAGCTTGAAACCCTGAGCCATCAAACCAGTGTCGCAGGTCGAATTATGGCCAAGCGCGGCCCCTTTATGGTGTTGCAAGACGTCTCTGGCACGATTCAGCTCTACGCCGATAAAACAACACAGAAGGCTATTCGCGATCGTTGGGGTCACTGGGATGTAGGTGATCTGGTCGGCGTGCGCGGCACACTGCATAGATCTGGGCGCGGCGATCTCTACGTTAACCTTGAAGAATACGATCTACTGACCAAGTCACTGCGGCCACTGCCGGAAAAATTTCACGGTCTTGCCGATCAGGAAATACGCTATCGCCAGCGCTATGTCGATTTAATTGTTAACGAAGAGTCGCGCAATGTGTTTCGCTTACGTTCAAAAATAGTCGATTTTATTCGCCACTATTTGAATCAGCGAGATTTTATGGAAGTGGAGACGCCGATGATGCAACTCATCCCCGGCGGTGCCACGGCTCGCCCCTTTGAGACTTTTCACAATGCCCTCGACCAGCCTATGTTTCTGCGTGTGGCACCAGAGCTTTATTTAAAAAGACTGGTAGTGGGTGGCTTTGAACGGGTGTTTGAAGTTAATCGCAACTTCCGTAATGAAGGCTTGTCGACGCGGCACAACCCCGAATTCACCATGCTAGAGTTCTATCAGGCCTACGCCGATTATCGCGACCTGATGGATTTGACGGAAGATATGCTACGTCACTTGTGCGAAGAGGTGCTTGGCACCAGTACAGTGACGTATCAGGGCAGTGAGTTTGATTTTGCGAAGCCTTTCGACCGCTATACCGTGGTTGAATCTATTTTGCACTTTAATCCCGATTTGACACTGGGGGATATCGATACGCTGGAAAGTGCCAAAAAAGTTGCTGAAGGATTGAGTATTCCCCTCAAGGAAATCTGGGGTTTGGGGAAAATCCAAATTCAAATTTTTGAGAAAACCGTCGAGCACCGTCTCGATAATCCCACCTTTATTACAGCTTATCCGACTGAAGTTTCTCCACTGGCTCGACGTAATGACAATGATCCTTTTGTCACGGATCGCTTTGAATTTTTTGTCGGTGGGCGCGAAATTGCCAATGGTTTTTCAGAATTAAATGACTCGGAAGACCAAGCCGAGCGTTTCCTTGAACAAGTCAAAGAAAAAGACTCGGGGGATGACGAAGCCATGCACTACGATGCCGACTATGTGCGCGCACTGGAGTACGGTTTACCACCGACAGCCGGCGAGGGCATTGGTATTGACCGTCTGGTGATGTTGCTCACCGACGCGCCATCCATTCGCGATGTCCTGCTCTTCCCCCACATGCGTGCTGAGTAATTTGTAGGCCTAAATCTGTGTTGATAGCTCTGTGTTAAATGAGAAAAAAGGAGGTGTTCAATTGGATGCCTCCTGGCTTGCCGTTTTGGGTGATGAGTTTAAAAAGCCTTATATGCAAAGCCTGAAAGCCTTTCTTGTTGAAGAGAAAGCGAAAGGGAAGGATATTTTCCCCGCCAGTGAGCGTTGGTTCGCCGCTTTTGATAGCACGCCTTTCGACCAGGTAAAAGTGGTGATTCTTGGGCAGGACCCTTATCATGGGCCAAGGCAAGCTCATGGTTTATGTTTCTCCGTGCCGCCAGACACTAAAATCCCACCTTCACTGGCAAATATTTATAAAGAGTTGGCGAGCGATCTGGATATACCCATGCCCACACAAGGCTGCCTTGAGCACTGGGCGCAGCAGGGCGTACTATTGCTGAATGCGACCTTAACGGTTGAAAATGGACAGGCCGGTTCACACCAAAATAAAGGCTGGGAAACGTTTACCGACCGGGCAATACAAGTATTGAATGAACAGCGTGAAGGCCTGGTTTTTATTTTATGGGGCGCTTACGCACAAAAAAAAGGGGCCTTGATTGATGGCCAGCGTCACTTAATTATTAAATCACCACACCCGTCACCACTATCAGCTTATCGCGGGTTTTTTGGTAGTCGGCCCTTTTCTAAAGCCAATATGTATTTAACGTCTAATAATAAAAAAGCCATCGACTGGCAAATAAACTGACAGGCGATGGCTGTAATCTTGCTCGTTTAAACAGATGAAAACATTAAGCCTTGATGGCGCCAGATGCTTTCAGGGCTTCAACTTTTTCGGCACTAATACCCCAGTCCGCTAGCACTTCATCAGTGTGGACCCCTGTTGGCGGTGTCGGCGATTTAATAGAGGATGGTGTGGCGCTGAAGCGTGGTGCAGGTGCTGGCTGCATAACGCCATCAACCTCAACGAAGGATCCCCGTTCCTTATTATGTGCATAGTCGGGCGCTTCGGCCAGGCTCAGTACCGGGGCAAAGCAGATATCGGTATTTTCCATCAAAGCACACCATTCATCGCGGGTCTTGGTAAGGAAAATTTCTTTAAATTTTTCCTTCATAGAAGGCCAGCTTTCACGCTCCATTTGGGGAGGGAGCGAGTCGGGGTCGAGGCCTAATTTTTCGAGTAACATAGCGTAAAATTTGGTTTCAATAGAACCAATGGAGACGTATTTGCCGTCGCGAGTTTCGTAGGTGTTATAGAAATGCGCGCCACTGTCGAGAATGTTTGAGGCGCGTTCGTCGCTCTGATTGCCACCGGCGTGCATTCCATAGATGGAGGTCATTAACGATAAAGCACCGTCAACCATGCCCGCGTCAACCACCTGGCCCTTACCTGAGTTTTTGACTTCGTGCAGGGCCGCAAGTATACCGACCACGATAAACATAGTGCCACCGCCGAAATCACCAACCAGGTTGAGTGGTGGTGTTGGAGGCTCGTCATTACTTCTACCGATAGCGTGTAGTGCACCTGAGAGAGCGATGTAGTTGAGATCGTGGCCAGCACTTTTAGACAATGGGCCTTCTTGTCCCCAACCCGTGACGCGCCCGAAAACTAGCTTAGGGTTGCGTTCAAGACACACCTCGGGGCCCATGCCTAAACGCTCCATAACGCCGGGGCGGAAGCCTTCAATCAGGATGTCAGCTTTGTCAATGAGCTCAAGCAGGGCGTCAATACCTTCGGGATTTTTCAGATCGACAGCGATAGACTTACGGCCACGACCGAGGAAATTGAACTTCTTCGGCATGGGAATACCCAGGCCCGATGCTGTTAAACGGTCAACTCTAATGACCTCTGCACCCATGTCTGAGAGCATCATTGCCGCCATTGGCGCGGGGCCAATGCCCGCGAGTTCAACCACTTTTAAACCTGTTAATGGACCACTCATTATTAATTCTCCTATTACTGGTGAGTCTTGATTAGTGCGTTATTGTGACAGTGAAAAGATCTTCAGCCAACCAAGGTATAGCGAAAGGTCAGGCGTTGCAATCATGTCGATAAATTTGCTCAAATATCTTTTGTAGACCGACATTATATGCACTAATTAGTGAATCGTTAGCACCTTGTTTTGGTATCTTGAATGTGGTCTGCATCAACGGTACGGGGTAAATAGACCGGGACTTTTTAGCGCCTTGAATGTAAAGTAAGCCTCTAATTTTTAACATGCTAATACACTTACAGCAATAACTGGAGGCTATTATGGATTTCGATTATTCCGACAAAGTACGGGACCTGCAGCTGCGGGTTCAGGATTTTATGGATCGTGTTATCTATCCCAATGAAGCACTTTTTTATCAGCAGCTTGATGATGGCGGACGCTGGTGCAAACCGGCTGTGCTGGAAGAGATGAAAGATCAGGCGAAAAAAGAAGGGCTGTGGAACCTGTTTTTACCCGAGAGTGATCGCGGTGCCGGTCTTACCAACCTTGAGTACGCCCCCCTGTGTGAAATTATGGGTAAAAGTAAGTTCGCCGCTGAGGTGTTTAACTGCTCCGCACCCGATACTGGCAACATGGAAACTATTGAGCGCTACGGTAGCGATGAGCACAAAGAAAAGTGGTTGCAGCCTCTGTTGAATGGGGAAATTCGCTCCGCTTTCTGTATGACTGAGCCTCTGGTTGCCTCCTCCGATGCCACCAATATTGAGACCAGTATCGTTCGTGACGGCGATGAGTACGTTATTAACGGCCGTAAATGGTTTGCCTCTGGCGTGCACGAGCCCGATTGTAAAATCTGGATTGTGATGGGTAAAACTGACCCCACCGCTGCCAAGCACGTACAACAGTCGATGATTTTGGTCGAGCCTGACAGCCCCGGTATCACCGTCGAGCGTTGGTTGCCGGTGTTCGGTTATGACGATGCTCCACACGGTCACGCTGAGGTGGTCTTTAAAGACGTACGGGTACCCGCATCCAATATTCTCCTCGGTGAAGGCCGTGGTTTTGAAATCGCCCAGGGGCGCCTTGGCCCAGGCCGCATTCACCACTGCATGCGAGTGATTGGCGTCGCCGAACGAGCCCTTGAGTTAATGTGCAAGCGGGCGATGGACCGTGTTGCCTTTGGCAAGAAAATCTCCGAGCAGAGTGTCTGGTCAGAGCGTATTGCCGATGCTCGCATCAACATTGAAATGACACGCCTGCTAACGCTGAAAGCGGCTCACATGATGGACACTGTTGGTAATAAAGTTGCCCGCGCTGAAATCGCCATGATTAAAGTAGCGGCACCGATTGCCGCTTTGAAAATTATTGACGATGCAATCCAGGTCTACGGTGGTTGTGGTGTGACTGAAGATGTCGGTTTGGCGCGCGCCTATGCACACACACGTATTCTACGTATTGCCGATGGTCCCGACGAAGTGCATCGCAATCAAATCGCCCGACTTGAGCTGAAAAAACATATGTAATGGTGTTCCTTTAAGTTTCATGTCAGCGTTGTGGTTTTTTCCGCATCTTAAAAAGGCCTGTTTTTATTGGTAAAACAGGCCTTTTTTATTTAGCTGCATTAAAGAATTCTGTAATAAATTGCCAGGTATTGACTACATTTACTCTCTTTTCAAGTATATTTATGCAACGGAAAATAGATAATATTCCGTGTTTTTTCAGTCTAATTTTTTAAGGCGTATAGCCAAAATATTTTATAGAAAAGCCGTCCAGCCACTTTACGGTTTGAACACAGCGCTGATTAATGCTGTTCAGACGCTAGATAAGCAAGAATCTTTGTATTGACCTCGTCGGGTCGTTCCAAATGCAAAAAGTGCCCTGTGCCTTCCAGTACGACTTTCTCCAGGCCATTGTTAAAGAGATGATCCATACTTTCAAAGGTTTCCAGGCGACCGGGGCGGTCGCGGGTGCCATGGAACGCGAGGCAGGGCACGGTTGTTGGCCCCGCTATTGTTTGCGTAAGCTCTGCTAGCTTTGGGTCTGCTGCTGCGGGGTTAAAGGTGTGGCGATAATAATTGATGGCGGCTTCCAGCGTGCCCGCATTGCGGAAGGTGTCTTTTACACCAGCGATAAGATCAGCGGGAATCGCCAGTTCCGGTGAGGCATCCTGCCACCAGCGCAGGAGAAAGTCGTAGTCATTGTGTGCCACAGCCTGCTCTGCACCGGGCATTTGAAAAAAGTAGGCATGCCAACCCCCTTTTATCACCTCGTACTCGAGCCCCATTTTGCCGAGTAGAGCACCGGGGTGAGCGATGGCGATGGTAACGATTTTATCGATCTTTTCCGGCACAAAGGCTGCCGCGCTGTAAGTGGCAAAAGCGCCCCAGTCATGGCCAATTACCGCTGCTGCATGGCCTGTGCCCAGGGCATCGATTAAAGCAGAAACATCGAGCCCTAAAAGGGCTGAATCATAACGGCCATCGGGGGCGAGCCCCGTAGGTGCATAACCGCGCATAAAGGGAGCAACCACGTGATAGCCCGCATCGGCCAATAAGGGCATCAGTGAACGATATGTATGGGCATTGTCGGGGAAACCGTGCAGACACAGTACCAAAGGGCCTTCCCCGGCCTCTAAATAATGGAAGTCGATGCCATTGGCGCTAACACTGCCTTTATTTATTTCATACATGCTATTGCTTTATTCGAGTTGTGAAGGTTGTTGACATAAATTATTTTGCCACAGATTGAAGGGAGCGGAAACAATCTTCGAATAAGGCTTGTCAATAATAAGAAGAGGCCAGTTCATTATTGACTGGGTGCAGCGCTGCACTATACCCGGCGACTATAGGCAGAACGAACTACCTGGCTACCGCCGTGTCCTATAGTTCAGTCTTAGAAGGAAAAGACGTATGACTGCTGACGATAAAATTCGAAAAACTCTCTGCGCAGTGGCGTGAGTATTATGAGTACGAATATCAGTACGAAGTCCCTGTTTGATTCTACAACAGTGCAATTTCGTACTATGATAGAAATATGAATAAAATGTTTATAGCACCTCAAAATTTGAGGCTAAACATACATACGGTGAAGTACTTTAGTCTGCTTATAGCCTTTGCGACCCCTCTGTTTTGCGCTGCTGAAGATTCGGTCGGCATGACTGGCGATAGCGTAAGGTCAGTAGAGGCTATTGAAAACAACTTGATCTATAAAACGGTTGATGCGCAGGGGCGTGTCAGTTTTGGTGATCAGCCCGGTGCCAATGCTGTTGAGCTTGAAACCCTGGAACGCCCAAGCTATCAAAACAATACCTCGGCAAAAGAGCTGCAAGTCCGTCTCGATCAAATGGCCGCTACCACAAAACGTTTACAGGAAGACCGTGAACTGCGTTCAAAACTGCGACAAGAAGAGATCGAGGCTAAAAAGAGTCAATATCAAGCACCTGTCGTCGTGGTCGAAAATCGAGTTTACCGTTCCCGTTCTTACCCCTACCTTTATAAACCGCATCACTACAACGGAGAAAAGAAACGCAAGTCACACCGTGCAGGCTCGTCGCTGGGGCTTCACCTTGGTGGAGGCAGTTCACATTTTCGCTATGGCCTTTCCTACGGTAGTCGGCAAAGAGATAGTGATAGTAAAGCCATTCAAGTACCTTATCGCCGAGAGAAAGGACATATTCGCTCATCAGGGCTTATTAAGCGGCGTCAGAATTGAGGGGCGCGTGAACGAAAGTGCCTGGGAACGCGTTATGAATGCGCAGTTATAGGGTAGTGAAGTTTCTATCCATTTAGGCGGACCTTCCTGGTTCATTAAGACTTGCCGTGCTGAGTAGGATTATCTCAATTTCTTCGGTAATTTCCTCTTGTCGAAGGGTATTGCTGCGACGTGATAAAGCCACAGCTTTGTCGTCCAATTGTTGTACGGCGCTCTCAAGGTGGGTGACGCGACGCTGGTTTTCTGCCATCAGGGACAGATAAAGGGTTTCGTGCAAGCTGCTGAACAGGTAGCGATCAATTAAATCTCGACAGAATTCTTCCGGCCTGACATTAAGCTGGGGCGGGTAAGTAAATTGTTGCTGGATGCGGTGACGCGACTCTACGGGCGGCAGCACCTGAGTATTCATAATCTCTTGCTGGTCGGGGTCGTGGTAGAGAATGCGCAGTGATAAGCCTGTATTTTTCTCTTGCAAAGACTTTAATCTATCGACAATCTCCATCAGTGTGCTTTCTATATCTTCCACAACACTCACTCCATTGAGGCAGTAAAGCTGGTCTGTTTGCGCAGCCAATAGCTCACAAAGTCTAGTGCCGATAGCGATTATCTGCTCAGTCTGTTGCCCGTCTTCGCTCTCTTGTTCTTCCCGCTCACTGAGTAGGGCCACCACCAGGGCTTCATTAAAATCGCCGCAAAAACCACGCTCAGAGCCAAGCAGTAAATAGACCGTTTGCGAACGAAGAAAGGGAGAAAGGGTGGTCGGATAAAAACTAAAAAAGTCCTCGGCAACACGATGAACATGACTGACAACCGCACGTTGGGCGTCAATAAAGCTGGCTAATTTTTGGGTTTCCATAAAAGCCAAGGCCTTCATGGAATTCATGATTTCCCGCGTTTCATCGAGGCGCAGGCGGTGTTGCTCCAGATTGCGACGTCGACTCATGATAATAGGTCGGGTATAAATGACTGGCTGATAAGTTGCGCCCATTTTTCACGGGGGCTGTCGAGAGTCAGCTGACTGCTGAGCTGTAAATCATTGAGCTTACTGAGCAGGGCCGCCAGGTTGTCAGTTTCGCAATTATCGAAGTGACCGTCGTTAAATGCTACCAGCCAAATCATTTGAAACTCTATACTGAGCGGGCTGAAGCGCTCCTGCTTGAAAATTTCACGCAGTATTCGGCCACGCTGAATGGCCTTTTCCATCGAGCTTTCAAGGCGAGCACCGAAGCGAGTGAAGGCCTCCAGTTCAAGAAATTGCAGGTAATCGAGTTTCATTTGCCCAGCTTCCATTTTGATGCACTTATGCTGTGCCTTGCCGCCAATGCGTGATACCGACTTGGCAATATCTATGGCGGGACGAAAACCCGCCGTGAATAAATTGCGCTCTAAATAAAATTGACCATCGGTAATGGAAATTAAATTGGTGGGAATATAGGCCGCAATTTCACCCTGTTCCGTTTCAATGATAGGCAGGGCGCTCATACTGCCGCCGCCAGCTGCGGCATTCAGGCAGGTGGCGCGCTCAAGTAAACGGGCATGTATAGAAAAAATATCCCCAGGATAGGCCTCACGACCCGGTGGGCGACGCAATAGTAGGGAGAGTTCTCGATAGGTTTTTGCATGGGTAGCGAGGTCATCGTAAACCACCAGGGTGTCTTTTCCCTGTTGCATCCAGTACTCGGCGATGGCACAGCCGGCGAAGGGCGCGAGGTGTTGCAGGCCGGGTAAAGCAGTCGCTTCAGCGACGACCACCGTGGTGTAGTCGAGGGCACCGTAGCTGCGCAGGGTTTCGATGGTATTAACCACGGTTGAACGTTTCTGGCCAATCAGTACATAGATGCAAAAAACGGATTTGTCACGCTGGTTAATGATGGTGTCGAGGGCGATTGAACTGCGCCCCAGTCCCTCATCGCCGATTAATAACTGGCGCTGCCCCTTACCAATGGGGATCAATGTATCGATAACTTTAATCCCTGTATAAAGGGGTTTTTCAACAAAGTCCCTGGCGACAATGGGCGGTGAAGGCCTTTCCAGTGGTAGTCGTGTTTTACAATCCGGCTCTGGCCCGCCGTCCAGTGGCTGGCCCAACGGGCCGATAACCCGCCCCAGTAATTCGTCGCCGACCTGTACGCTAAGGGTGTGTTGTGAGGGGTAGACCAGGGTGCCGGACGACAGCGATTCACTTTCGTGCAATAACACCGCGCCGACCAGCTCTTCGTTGAGGTCGAAGACCATGGCCTGGCTACCGTCTGCAAACAGAAGTAAATCCTCCATGGCGATAGAAGGTAGGCCGCTGATCCAGGCGATGCCGTCACCCACCGAAACAACGGTACCTTGCTCGCTAATACGTAAGCCAAGGCTGTATTGCTCGAGCCAGCGAGCCTGCTTATCTAAGCGCTCAATAGGTGGTATATCTTTAGATGTCATTGTTAAAAGTGACAAAACCTGCCAACTCGTCCTGTAGGTTTGTGGCCAACACCCAGGCGCCGATGTTGATACGCAGACCGGCAATGATGGCAGGGTCCTGGCGATAGATAAACTCACCGTTGACTGACAGGCTCGCTTTGCAGGCATACTTCAGTGCTTGTTGAGTCGTGCTCTGGAGGGGGTAGGCGCTGGTAATGATAGTAGCGTTAATGTCGCCAGCATTAACGCTGCGCAATTGCTCGAGTTTCTCTATCGGCAAGTTTTCGAGTTGTTTCAATAACAAATTAACCAACTGCTTTTCCACTTCGGGACTTGCCACAGCGCTGAGTAGTTGACTGGCAAACTGCGCACCTTGTTGTAGGGCAATCTCGACAATTTGCTGAGTCTCGTGTTCGCGTTTTCGCTTCTCAAGTAACTTTTCCTTTTCACGCTCGGCGCTCAACTCGGCTCGTAATAGCGCCACTTGTCGCTCACGTTCTTTTTGAAGGCT
>JBFHDT010000017.1:0-14776 GCA_041584575.1 Porticoccaceae bacterium | reverse complement strand
CTTTTCATCACCATCATCGATATCAATGCGCGAGACAAAATTTTCGTAACCGCTGAGCATCACCATAACCACTAATCCACCTACCAGGGACAGATCAACCAACGATAGAATAACGAGTACCAGGTCTGACTCGGTGGTGCTAAATATTAGAGGGAAGAAGTGCAGTGCTTCTTGAAAAAACTTAATAGTCAATAACATCAGGGCCAAACTGAGCCCAAGATATAAAGGCGCCAGTACCCAGCGAGCTGCGTACAACAATTTTTCGATCCTTGCTTCCATGGTAGTCCTCAGGGTTGTGTTGAGTAGAGTGGTGTTATTGTGGTGTGGTATTTATTTCAGATTATTTAATAACGGGTGCTTTGCTACGAGTCACTTTGAATAATAAACCCATTTTCGGGTGATCAAAATAATGGAGCTTATTGAGTTTAATGCGGCTTTCCTGCTTGAGAAGAATGATCTCATCAATGTGTCTGCGTGTAAGGTTTGGCACCCTATCGATGGCTTGTTCTTCAGTGCTTACCTTTGATAGAGCGACAGGTGAGATTGGTGGTTGTGGCCAAAGTGCTGGTGCCGATTGAGGAGGGCTTGTATCGGATTGATTTTGCAATGAACCCTGCGTCGTTAAGGCCGTGTTATCGAGCCGTTGGGGATTTATTGCCCCCATGTTTGTTGCGTAACTCACCTGCCAAATATTAGTTTCCATATGCAGGTAGCTAGACAGATAAACACGCAGGCTACCATTAATAGCCGTATTGTCTTTGGCAATATCGATGTCGATCCAGGGGGCAGTCGCGGGTGCTAGCCCTGGTTGTTGCCAGGCTTTATGGAAGACTACCTGGTAAACGCCAGTGCGGTTTAATGAGTAAACATCTGGACCAAGTTCTCGTTGGTTGTCGGGCAGGGCGCTAAAACCAGCGGTGTTGTCCTCAAGATCAATCAGGTTTGAGGGGTAGCTCATGGTGATATTACGGGAGGGGAGCTCATCAGCGAAGACATCCCGTTGGGTGAAAATAATAACTTCGACCTTGTACCATTTTTCCAGAGGTTTGATGTTTGCCGAACCTTCGCTAGCGTGGCTGAGACCTGCGACTAATATGAATAATGACAGTGCTAATGAGGCTAGTAATGTTGTCAGTAGATTCATTAAGCAACCTGCTTTTGTTGGGGGGCGAGCAGTTCGAGCAATTCTTCACAGTTTTGCAGACGCTCTTCGGCGCTGTGCATGTCGACGTTGTAACGCAATTGTGTCGCACCTTGTAAGCGAAAGATATCGCTTTGCTGTTGTACCAGTTTGACGATGGTCATTGGGTCGATCACCGTTTCTTTGCCGATTTCGACGGAGCCACCACCGGCACCGGCCTGTAATTTGACGATGCCCAGTTGTTCGGCCCGATGGCGTAGGCTGGTGACGCGGAAGAGATTCTTCACCGGGTCGGGCAAGAGGCCAAAGCGATCGATCATTTCAACTTGTAGCTCGCGTAACTGTGCCGCATTTTCGGTGCTGCCAATACGCTTGTACAGAATCAGGCGGGTGTGAATGTCGGGCAGATAATCGTCGGGGATGAGAGCCGGAATATTCAGGTTAACATCGACAACGGGGTTGAGGGCGCTGTCGATGTCAGGCGTTTTACCCTGGCGAATGGCATGCACGGCGCGTTCGAGCAAATCCATATACAGCGAAAAGCCAATGCTGTGAATATGCCCACTCTGGCCGTCGCCGAGTAACTCTCCCGCGCCACGTATTTCGAGGTCATGCGTGGCAAGGGTAAAGCCGGAGCCCAGCTGGTCGGCGGCGCTAATGGCTTCGAGTCGCTTGTGGGCATCGGCACTCATTTGCTTGGGGTGGGGGGTTAGTAAATAGGCGTAGGCCTGATGGTGGGAACGCCCAACACGGCCCCGCAATTGGTGGAGTTGGGCAAGGCCCAGCTTGTCGGCCCGGTCGATAATAATCGTGTTGGCGCTGGGCACGTCGATGCCGGTTTCAATAATAGTGGTGCACACCAAAATATTGCAGCGTTGGTGATAGAAGTCGGCCATCACTTTTTCAAGATCGCGCTCGCGCATTTGCCCGTGGGCAATATCAATGCGTGCCTCCGGCAACATGGCCTGCAATTCATTGGCCGTGCGCTCGATACTTTTCACCTCGTTGTGCAGGAAGTAAACCTGCCCGCCACGCAGTACCTCGCGCAGTATGGCCTCGCGTACCACACGGCTTTCATTCTGGTGGACAAAGGTTTTAACGGACAGACGGCGGGCCGGAGGTGTGGCGATAATCGATAAATCGCGAATGCCACCCATGGCCATGTTCAAGGTACGGGGAATGGGGGTGGCGGTGAGGGTGAGGATGTCGACCTCGCTGCGCATCGATTTGAGCTTCTCTTTTTGATTAACTCCGAAGCGATGCTCTTCATCGATAACGAGTAGGCCCAGATCACGGTATTTAATTTTACTGTTTAATAATTTATGGGTGCCAATCAATATATCGATGTCGCCGGCAGCGGCTTTCGCGAAAACGGCATCGTGTTCTTTAGCCGTTTTAAAACGAGAAATCACTTCGATATTGACCGGCCAGTTGGCGAAGCGGTCATTGAAGTTGTCGTAATGCTGTTGGGCGAGCAGAGTGGTAGGCACCAGAACGACGATTTGTTTGTTATTGCTGACAGCAATAAAAGCGGCGCGCATGGCGACTTCGGTTTTGCCAAAGCCAACATCGCCGCAAATCAGTCTGTCCATGGGCTGGTCGCCGGTCATGTCTGCGCGCACGGCTTCGATGGCATCGCGCTGGTCGGGGGTTTCTTCAAAGGGGAATTCGGCAGAAAAAGTGCGGTAGTCGTCGGCCGACATTTTGTAGTTAAAGCCTTCGCGGGCCTCGCGGCGGGCGTAAATATTTAATAGTTCGGCGGCGGTGTCGCGAATTTGTTTGGCGGCCTTTTCTTTGGCTTTTTGCCAGCGTTCACTGCCCAGTATATGGAGCGGGGCAGTGTCGGCATCGCTACCGCTGTAGCGGCTGATTAAGTGGAGGTTGGCCACGGGTACATAGAGCTTGGCCTCATTGGCGTAGTGTAATTCGAGAAACTCCAAAGGCTCGCCGTCCATCTCCATGGTGGTTAAGCCGGCATAGCGACCGACACCGTGGTCAATGTGGACGACGGGAGCACCGATTTGCAGTTCTGTAAGATTTTTAACAACCTGTTCGGCACCTTCTTTCTGTCGAGAACGACGGCGGCGCTGAAGAATTTGCTGGCCAAATAATTCACTTTCGCTAATTAAATTAACAGCCGGGGAGTCGAGTTGCAGGCCGCGCTCGAGGGGGTAAACGGTGATGCAAATTGAGGCTTTTTCGTCACAAAAGGCCTGCCATGAATTGACGGCCTGGGGAGCAACGCCGATGCCGCTAAGTAGCTCTAACAAGACTTCTCGGCGCCCCGGCGACTCGGCGCAAAACAGGGTTCTCGCTTCGGTTTCGAGCAAGAAGTTATCGAGTTTTTCGAGGGGTTGATTGGACTTACTATCGATGCTGAGGTCGGGCAAAAGCTGCGTAGCGAAATTGTAATTAGCGCTGGCGGTGGCAAGACTCTGGTATTGAATGTCAGTGCGCGGCAGTTTGTCGATAGCGCTGAACAGTTCTTCAACGGGCAGAAATAGTTGGGCGGGTTTGAGCAGTGGCCGCGTGGGGTCAACACCGTAGGATTCGTAACGGTTGTTAGCCTCGTGCCAAAAGCTGCTGGCGGCAGCGTGAATTTCGCTATCGGCAAATAACAGGGTGTTGGTGGGTAGGTGCTCAAACAGGGTTGCTGTGTGCTCGAAAAACAAGGGTAAATAATATTCGATGCCGCTGGGTGTGTTGCCACTGCGAATGCTTTGGTAGAGGGTGCATTCGCGAGGGTCAGCATCAAATTGCAGATGCCAGTTGTCGAGAAAGCGTTTAGTGCCAGCTTCGGTTTGTGGAAACTCTTTTGCCGGTAGCAGGGAGATACTGTCGGTTTTTTCCAGTGTCAGTTGGCTTTCGGCATCGAAACTGCGCAGGGTCTCAATCTCGTCATCAAACAGGTCGATGCGAAAAGGGTGCTTTGAGCCCATGGGAAAAACATCAATAAGCGCACCGCGCACTGCGTATTCGCCGTGCTCATAAACCGTGTCGACACAGTGATAACCGGCGCGTTGAAACTGTTGACGCAGGGCGTCAATATCAAGTTTTTCGCCAACGCTGTAAACAAAGCTGTTGCCGGCGACGTAGCTGGCAGGTGGTAGGCGGTGCATGGCAGTGGCGGCGGGCACGACGAGGACGCCGCGTTTTATTTCGGGTAGCAGATGCAGCGTTTGCAGACGCTCGGAAATAATATCCTGGTGGGGTGAAAATAAATCGTAGGGCAGGGTCTCCCAATCGGGGAGGTGGAGCACGGGTAATTGTTCGTCGTCGCTAAAAAATTGGAGTTCTTGCTCCAACGCGGCGGCGGCTTTGGCTGATTCTGTCAGTACCAGTGTTAAGCCGTCATGTTTTTTTGCTGCGGACATGATGGCCAGGGATTTAGCGGCGCCATAAAGCTGGCCCCAGTGGCGGCGGTCGCCGGCCTTGTTGGCAGCGGGGGTGGCGAATTCAGATTGAGGCATTGGCAATAATTCGAAAAGACGTCATATAAAGTTGAGTGGCGATAGCAGGGCTATTGTACCGGCGTGCTTGCAAGGCGTCATGCTATGGCGTGAAACAATGAAGATAAATTGACGGTAAGGCTGCTAATTGTGATGACATGAGGCGAGCTTGAGCGGCATCATCGCCACGGCCACAATCTGAATCAAGAGTTTTTACTGTTTGATCGGCTGGCCAGTAAGAAATTACGAACGCGTAGGCAATGTTGAAATGCTGGTTTGGCATTTGGTTCGCTCAGGCTGGGGTGGCGGCATTGTTTTTGATAAAAAATGCTTAAATTGAGCCCGCCTGTCTACGTTTTGAACGACTATCATTGGCTGGCTTTATCTCTAGCAAAGAAGGTAATGAAGCTGGTTATGGCTATCGAAAACAAGCGATTGATTGGATGAGCGGCCGGAAATGTGGCCACAGTGGTGTTTTTCCCCCTCTAGGCCCGTTGCACTTCGGCAGGTGAATCACGATAATAGCGGCCCAATTTATAAGCTGTTGCCCGGCGGCGGCTTATTCTCCACGGCGCTTTCAAACGCCTTCACCTTAGCAACCCTCGAAAGCAGGTAATACATCGTGAATCGACCGCAACCGACTGACTTCTTCAAAGACTGGAAAGAGCGTGAAGCACTGGCAGAGGCCATGATCCCTTTGATCGGCAAACTCTACCGTGAAAACAATGTTTCGCTGTATATGTATGGACGCAACATGGTGAATCTATCGGTTACCGACCTGATGAAGGTGCACCGTTTTGTGCGTCAGATCGAGCAGAACGAATTGTCGGAATTTGAAACCTTTCCGATGATTACTGCGCTGGTAGAAATGGGCATTGGGCCGGCACATATCGATATTGGTAAATTGACAGTGACCTACCAGGAGAAGGGCGAGGGGCGTGATCGCAAAGCTTTCCTGCTTGAAGAAATGAGCGCAATGATCGCGAAAAACCAAAAGCCTCTGCCTGAACCGCAGGATGTTGTGCTCTATGGCTTTGGTCGCATTGGTCGGTTGGTGGCTCGTTTGTTGATCGAAAAAGCTGGTGGTGGTGACTTGCTACGTTTGCGGGCCATTGTGGTACGCAAAGGGAAGAGTAATAACGATTTAGAGACCCGAGCTAGTTTGCTGCGTCGAGATTCAGTCCACGGTTCTTTTAAAGGCACGATTCGCGTCATCGAAGAAGAGAACAAGTTGATTTGCAATGGCAATGAAATTCAGGTGATTTATGCCAATTCGCCGAGCGACGTGGATTACACAGATTACGGTATAAACAATGCCATCGTGATCGACAATACCGGTGTTTGGCGTGATGAGAAGGGCTTGGGTCAGCATCTTGAGTGCAAAGGTGTTAGTAAGGTGATGTTGACCGCGCCGGGTAAAGGCGATATTCCGAATATTGTTTACGGTGTCAATGATAGTGAGATAAATGCCGACAGTCGGATTGTCTCGGCGGCCTCATGTACAACTAATGCCATTGTGCCGGTACTGCGCGCGCTGCTCGATGAATACGGGGTTGAGCGCGGCCACGTTGAAACGGTACATGCTTACACCAACGACCAGAATTTGATTGATAACTATCACTCCGGTGCTCGGCGTGGTCGTAGTGCTGCTCTGAATATGGTGTTGACAGAAACTGGTGCCGCCAAGGCTGTGGCTAAGGCTATACCTCAGCTTGAGGGTAAGTTGACTGGCAACGCAATTCGCGTACCTACGCCTAATGTGTCAATGGCGATTCTCAACTTACGCTTGGGTCGTGATACGACACGTGAAGAATTGAATGAGTTTATGCGTCGCAGTGCTTTGTTTTCACCGCTGCAGCAGCAAATCGGTTATACGATTTCAAGCGAGGCCGTGTCGACTGACTTTGTGGGAGATCGCCATGCCTGTATTTTTGACTCTCAGGCGACCATCGTCGATGGCGACAACTGCGTACTGTATTGCTGGTACGACAATGAATTTGGCTATAGCTGTCAGGTGCTACGTTGTCTGGAGCAAATGGCAGGTGTTCGCTGGCCTATGTTTCCATCGGCGCACTAGTTTGCCGGGTCGGTGCCGTCGCGTTAGTTAATAGTTATCGCTCTGGTAAATAGGCGCTGACCTCTTTATAATTTCCGCCCGATTGTCCCGGCTAGTGTCAGATTTTTCGTCTGCTGGTCGGTATGTCCCCATGCATACAGCGCTTGCTCTCAGGTTTTTAGAGCAAGTGCTTTTTGTGTGTTGGACAACATATTATGTTAACAGTGAGAGCGCTTTCTATGATCAAGATCCGTAGAGGATTAGACCTACCAATTACTGGTGCGCCACAACAATCCATTCACGATGCCCCCGGTGTTAGTAGTGTTGCATTACTGGGCCCAGATTATGTGGGTATGAAGCCAACCATGTTGGTGCGTGAAGGTGAGCGGGTGAAGTTGGGCCAGGCTCTGTTTAGCGATAAGAAAATTCCCGGAGTGCAATACACTTCCCCCGGTGCAGGAGTGGTCAAAGCTATTAACCGCGGTGAACGTAGAATGCTGCTGTCAGTGGTTATCGAGCTTGACGGCGATGAAGCTGAGTCTTTCGCCAGCTACCAGACTAATGAGTTGGCATCCCTCGATCGAGCCAAGATTGTTGACAATTTGTTGGCGTCTGGTCTGTGGACAGCACTACGCACACGACCCTATTCCAAGGCACCTGCGGTTGATGCCGTACCGAATTCGATTTTTGTCACGGCTATGGATACCAATCCGCTGGCAGCTGACCCGGCGCAAATTCTGGCCGGTCAGGAAGAGGCGTTCAGCAATGGTTTAACGCTGCTAACGCGTTTGACTGAAGGCGCAGTCAACCTTTGTACAGCACCGAGTGCGAATATCCCCACGGCGGCTGGTGTAACTTTGCATGAGTTTTCTGGTCCCCACCCCGCAGGTCTTGCGGGCACACACGTGCACTTTCTTGATCCGGTCAGCGATGCAAAGCAGGTATGGACTATCGGTTATCAGGATGTCGTCGCTTTCGGGCAGTTGTTCGCGACAGGCCGCCTGCCCGTAGAGCGTATTGTTGCTCTGGCAGGTCCTCAGGTTAAAGAGCCTAGATTATTGCGCACCCGCCTCGGGGCTGATCTTGGTGAAGTGTTGGCTGGGGCCTGTAAAGAAGGCGCGAATCGCGTGGTCTCGGGTTCAGTTTTATCGGGTAATAAGGCCGCTGGTTCCCTGGCTTTTCTCGGTCGCTTTCATAATCAGGTGTCCGTGCTAGAAGAGGGGGCCGAGCGTATCTTTATGAAATATATGTCGCCGGGTCCGAATCAACATTCATCACTGCCGATTTATCTTTCGAGTTTGGCGAAAGGCAAGTTGTTCAATATGAATGCCAGCACGAATGGCAGTGAACGGGCGATGGTACCCATCGGCAACTACGAAAATATTATGCCGCTCGATATTTTACCCACTCAATTACTGCGCGCATTAATAGTTGGTGATACTGAAATGGCCCAAAAGCTAGGTTGTCTTGAACTTGATGAAGAAGACCTGGCGCTGTGTACCTACGTTTGTGTCGGTAAATATGAATACGGCCCCATTTTGCGTGACAATTTGGCGCGCATTGAGAAGGAGGGTTAGGCCATGGGTTTGAGAAAATTTTTAGATTCAATAGAACCGCATTTTCATAAAGGCGGTAAGTACGAGAAGTGGTACGCCCTCTATGAAGCGGCCGACACTATTTTTTATTCGCCCTCCAGCGTCACTAAGACAGGCTCTCATGTGCGTGATGGCATCGACCTGAAGCGGGTGATGATCACTGTTTGGTTGGCTGCGTTCCCCGCTATGTTTTACGGTATGTATAACCTGGGCTTTCAGGCCAATACCGCCATGGCCGCCATGGGTGGTGGTGAGGTTGCCGGTTGGCACGGTACTTTGATCAGCATGTTTGCCGGTCAGGACGCGGCGAGTATTTGGGATTGCTTTGTTTATGGTGCGGTATTCTTTGTGCCTATCTACATGGTGACTTTTATCGTTGGTGGTTTTTGGGAAGTTCTCTTTTCTATTGTCCGTGGCCACGAAATTAACGAAGGTTTCTTCGTTACCTCGATACTTTTCGCATTGATCTGCCCACCTGACCTACCCCTGTGGATGGTTGCTATGGGTATTAGCTTTGGTGTGGTTATCGGTAAGGAAATTTTTGGTGGTACGGGTAAAAACTTCCTCAATCCAGCACTGACTGCACGAGCATTCGTGTTTTTTGCCTATCCCGCAGAAATGTCTGGTGATGCGGTATGGACGGCAGTCGATGGTTTCACCGGGGCAACAGCTCTTTCTGTTGTCGCTAGCGACGGTATGGCCGCACTACAAACGCAAATGACCTGGATGGATGCCTTTATTGGCAATATTCCCGGCTCGGTGGGCGAAGTTTCAACCTTGGCTATTTTCATTGGTGGTGCGGTGTTGCTGTACGCACGTATTGCTTCATGGCGCATTATGCTCGGCGTAATGCTCGGCATGTTTGCAGTAGCGACTATCTTTAACATGATTGATTCAGACAACCCTATGTTTGCTATGCCCTGGCACTGGCATTTGGTGGTTGGCGGCTTCGCCTTCGGTATGGTATTTATGGCAACTGACCCTGTGTCGGCCTCTATGACCAATGCTGGAAAGATGTGGTTCGGTGGTTTGATTGGTGTCATGGTGGTGTTGATTCGGGTCGCTAATCCGGCTTTCCCTGAAGGTATGATGCTAGCTATTTTGTTCGCTAATCTCTTTGCGCCGTTGATCGATCATTTCGTGGTGCAATCTAATGTCAAACGGAGGCTCGCACGTGTTTAATAAAGATACCGTTGGCGGCACGCTCAGTGTTGCCTTGATCCTTTGTGTGGTGTGCTCGATTGTTGTTGCATCTGCGGCTGTTTTGCTGCGACCGATGCAGCAAGCAAATAAGGACTTGGATCGAAAAACCAATATTCTTGCCGCCGCGGGTTTGCTGAAAGAAGGGGTCAGTGTTGACAGCCAGTTCGAAGATATCACGGTGCGAGCTGTTGATCTCGATTCGGGTGAATTCACAGACTCTGTCGATGTGACCGTTTACGACCAACGAAAAGCCAGCAAAGATCCCGCTCAGTCAAAGGAGCTTGATGGTGGTAATGACCTGGCGAAAATTTCACGCCGCGCCAATATTGCTACTGTCTATATCGTTGAAAGCCCGAAAGGTATCGACAAGGTGATTCTGCCGATTAAAGGTTACGGCCTATGGTCAACCCTCTATGGCTTTATCGCCCTGGAAGGTGATTTGAATACCGTCGCCGGCCTCGGCTTTTATGAACATGCCGAGACACCAGGTCTGGGTGGCGAAGTTGATAACCCTCTTTGGAAAGCCAAGTGGGTGGGTAAAAAAGTCTTTGATAATGAAGGCAAAACTGCGTTGGCTATTATCAAGGGTTCGGTTGATACGAGCCGTGAGGGCAGCGAATACCAGATCGATGGCTTGTCCGGTGCAACTTTGACCAGTAGTGGTGTCAGTAACTTAATTCAGTTTTGGTTAGGCGATAATGGTTTTGCACCATTTTTAGCCAAACTTAAAGAAGGGGAGGCGTAATCATGACGGATAAAACGAAAGACATTCTGTTTAAGCCGGTTGTTGAAAATAACCCAATTGCACTACAGATTCTGGGTATTTGTTCTGCGCTGGCAGTGACATCACAACTTTCAGTGGCACTGGTTATGTGTTTGGCGCTGACAGTGGTAACGGCATTTTCGAACTTGTTCGTTTCTTTAGTGCGTAATTACATCCCTGGTAATATTCGCATTATTGTACAAATGACCATTATTGCCTCACTGGTAATCGTTGTTGACCAGGTGCTCAAAGCCGTGGCTTACGATGTTAGTAAGCAGTTGTCGGTATTTGTTGGCCTGATTATTACCAACTGTATTGTCATGGGTCGCGCTGAAGCATACGCCATGAAGAACCCTCCAGTTGCCAGCTTTCTCGACGGCATCGGCAACGGTCTGGGCTATAGCGTTATTTTGATCGCCCTGGCTGTCATACGTGAACTGTTCGGTTCAGGTTCTTTGCTGGGTCTTCAAATACTACCGGTGGTTAGCACGGGTGGTTGGTACGTGCCCAATGGTTTGCTGTTGTTACCGCCAAGCGCTTTCTTCCTGATCGGCGGTATTATCTGGATAATACGTACCTTTAAGAAAGATCAAATTGAAGCGGCTGACTATGAGATGGCACCCAATACTCGAGCGGAGGTGGCGTAATGGCTGAGTATCTGAGTTTATTTATTCGCTCCGTTTTTATAGAGAATATGGCGCTGAGTTTTTTCCTCGGCATGTGTACCCTGCTCGCCATATCCAAGAAAATTGAAGCGGCCATTGGCTTGGGTATTGCCGTTGTTGCAGTATTGGCGATCACTGTGCCGGTCAACAACTTGCTTTATACCTACTTACTCGCTGAAGGCGCTTTATCTTGGACTGGCATTGAAAGCATGAAGACAGTCGATCTGAGCTTTCTAGGTTTGTTGAGTTACATTGGTGTGATTGCAGCTATTGTGCAAATCCTGGAAATGGTTCTCGACCGTTTCATGCCAGCCCTGTACAACACCCTTGGTGTTTTCCTTCCCCTGATTACGGTCAACTGCGCCATTATGGGTGCCTCACTGTTTATGGTTGAACGTGACTATGACTTCAGTGAGAGCGTGGTCTACGGCATTGGTGCTGGTATTGGTTGGGCATTGGCTATCGTTGCTCTGGCGGGTATTCGTGAAAAGCTCAAATATAGCGATATGCCCCATGGCCTGCGTGGCCTCGGTGGTGCATTTATGATTGTTGGCTTGATGTCCCTGGGCTTTATGTCCTTTGGCGGCATGAACCTGTAAGGCTGAGGTAGAGAATTTTATGAATATGGAAAATATAACCATCATTCTTGGCGTTGTGATGTTTACCGGCATCGTGTTGGGACTGGTTGCTTTCATTATGGCTGCTCGATCCCGCCTCGTGAACAGTGGCGACGTGACGATTGAAATTAACGGTGAAAAAACAGTCACCTCGGCTGCTGGTGACAAGCTGCTACAAACCCTGGCGGCCAATGATCTGTTTTTGGCATCAGCTTGTGGCGGTGGTGGTAGTTGCGCCCAGTGTAAGTGCATAGTGAGCGAGGGCGGTGGTTCAATTTTGCCCACCGAAGAGGTTCACTTTACGCGTCGTGAAGCGGCTGAAGGCTGGCGTTTGTCTTGTCAGGTGCCGGTTAAGCAAGATATGAAGATTGTTGTGCCCGAAGAAGTCTTTGGCGTAAAGCAATGGGAATGTGTCGTCGAATCCAATCCTAACGTGGCAACATTTATTAAAGAGCTTACGCTGCGCTTACCAGAAGGCGAGAGCGTTGACTTTCGCGCTGGTGGTTATGTACAGCTTGAAGCGCCACCTCATCACATTAAGTTCAGTGATTTCGATATTGAGGAAGAGTATCGGGGCGACTGGAACCACTTTAACTTTTTTGATCTTGAATCGAAGGTTGATGAGCCGGTAATTCGTGCCTATTCCATGGCTAACTACCCCGAAGAAAAAGGCATCGTTAAATTTAATATCCGTGTAGCTGCGCCACCACCGCGCACGCAAGGTTTGCCCCCGGGACAGATGTCTTCCTATGTCTTTAGCCTGAAGCCTGGTGACACGATTACTGTTTACGGACCATTCGGTGAATTCTTTGCAACCGATACCGATAAAGAAATGGTCTTTGTTGGCGGTGGTGCGGGCATGGCACCTATGCGTTCGCACATTTTCGATCAGCTCAAGCGTTTGAACAGTACGCGTAAAATGAGCTTCTGGTACGGTGCTCGTAGTTTGCGGGAAATGTTCTACCAGGATGAGTACGACATGCTGGCCAAAGAAAATGATAACTTCGATTGGCACGTTGCACTGTCAGAACCCCAGCCTGAAGATAACTGGGAGGGATTGACTGGCTTTATTCACAACGTGCTGTTTGAGGAATACCTCAAAGATCACGAAGCTCCCGAGGATTGCGAATATTACATGTGTGGGCCACCGATGATGACAGCTGCAGTGATTCAGTTACTGCACAGCCTGGGTGTGGAGGATGACCATATTTTCCTCGATGACTTCGGCGGTTAATACGGTGAACTATCGTACTAGAACGAGGCCTTTATCGGCCTCGTTTTTGTTTCTGCTGGCTGCCCTCTGCCTACTTTCAGCGTGTTCCCGTAAAGATATTGATTTGTCCTTTACAGGGCAGACCATGGGTACCAGCTACCATATCACCGTGGTGACCGATGCTGGACGTTTTCCCGATGGCGTTGAAGATGCGGTTTCTGAGTTGCTCGATCAGCTCGACCAGTCAATGAGTACCTATAAACCCGACTCTGAACTCAATCGTTTGAATAGACTAATGGTTGGCGAAGAGTTAAGTGTCAGTGCTGACCTGTGGCAGGTCTTGCAAGGTGCCCAGCACATCCATGCCTTGACCCTCGGCGCATTCGATCCCACTGTAGGCCCCCTGGTTGACCTGTGGGGTTTTGGCCCTGAAGACACCGGTGACAAAGTACCTTCTGAGTTGGAGATTACTGCCTTGCTGCCTAAAGTCGATCTTGGTCAATTACTCCTGGCCAGTGACAACAAAGTTAGCAAGCTGGCTGCAATCGATCTCGATTTATCAGCCATTGCCAAGGGTTACGCGGCTCAACAAGTTGCTGCCTTACTTCGTACTCGGGGCTTTAAGAACTTTTTGGTTGAGGTGGGCGGTGAGTTACAATTAGCGGGCCACAATCGCAATGGCACGTACTGGCGCATTGCCATAGAAGCACCGAATTTACTTCAGGGTGGCGTTGAAAAGGTTATCGCCGTCACTGATATGGGTGTTGCGACCTCGGGTGACTACCGCAATTACTTTGAGCGTGAAGGTGTGCGTTACTCCCACACTATAGATCCACGTACTGGTAAACCGATCACTCATAATCTCGCTTCCGTAACAGTACTGGCTGATACTGCCGGTGTGGCCGATGCCCTGGCGACGGCATTTATGGTGATGGGCGCAGAAAAGACTCTGGAATTAGCGAAGCAGCGGGATATTCCGGTCTACCTTTTGGTCAAAACTGATGATGGTTTTCACGCCAGTTATAGTGAAGCCTTTAAGCCCTATTTAAACGGAGCTGAATAATGTTTGAATTAGTTTTTGCTTTTTTCTTTTTATTGCTGCTGGTTGCAGGCATGTCACTGGGTGTTATTTTTTCCAATAAACCCATTAAAGGCACTTGCGGCGGAATAGCTGCCTTGGGCCTGGATCGCAGTTGCGATATTTGTGGTGGCGACATGAAGAAGTGCGATGAAGAACAAGAGCGAGTGGCGTCCCAGTCGGGTGACTTAGCTACCGAGCTGAGCTATGACGCTACAGAAAGGCCCGGTAGATAAGTTAGGGGGATTTATTCTTCTGTATTGTCGAGGTTTTGTGCTGTGTGCTTGAGTACGCTGTGCAGGACATGGTCGTATTCAAAATAGACGATGTAATCGCGATACTGCCAGGATGAAATAGGTGGCTCGCCAACGGCATCATTGATTGCCTCTGGTGCCCCGAATTTAGCTTCTACACTGGCTCGACTTTGGCCATTTCTGGGAAGTTCCAGGTGACGTTTATCACCAGCCTGCGAGCCGACAGGGACTTTGATAACCTCGGAAAAAGCCACTTGCGTGATAATCGCAGTGGTGAAAATAACAGCGAATAGCTTTCCCATAAAATTGCTCTCAGTGTGGGCGGTATAAAATTACTTGAAGGCCAAGATTATAGACAGTCTGAAGTTCGAAAGTACAAGGTCGTGGTGTTGATATGCCGAGTCAATCAAGGTTTTGGCTTCTGGTGCTGTGTTTTACTTCTATTGAGCCTGTAGTAGTGTTTTACAGCAACCTGTTTCAATACAAGCTTCGGGTTTGTTAACGTGATCCCCAGTTTTCTACAATGATTTCCCGCCTGCCTGTTTTTATTGGTCTACGCTACATTACCAGTGGCCGAGCGGATGGCTTTGGCTCCTTCGTTTCTCTATTTTCTTTCCTGGCCATGAGCCTGGGTGTGATGGTGCTGATCCTTGTGCTGTCGGTGATGAATGGTTTTGACCGAGAAATAAAAACCCGTTTACTGGAAGTGATTCCCCACGCTACAGTCAATGTTCCCCAGGGT
>JBFHDT010000016.1:0-14860 GCA_041584575.1 Porticoccaceae bacterium | reverse complement strand
TTTGAAGCCTGGCAACAAGCAGGGCTGGCCACTGAGCCTGTCGAAAAAAAATAACTTGCTCTTTTTTCAACAGTATTCAGACAGACTCTTACCTGTCTCTTTAATTGACATCTTTGCGCCGGCCTCTATTATGAAATTTAATAACGCAAAGATCTCCTTAACCGGTACTCATGGATGAAAGTACTTAGTAACTTATGGCGTATCTATTTATTCGTCATTCTAAGTTCAACGTTGGCACTTACCGTGCTGAGTACCTACCAATGGCGCATGGTGAAGAAAGACGCTGACACCGAGCTGCGCTATCTCAACGACGTGAGTTTTAACTCGACACGCGCCATGCTCGATTATCAAAAAAGTATTTTCGAGAGACTCGCCGAAGAAATTTTAGTCCATGATTTTGAACACAGTGTCGATAAGCTGCATCAAACGATTGATCAAGTACTTAAACATGACCCTAGAATTATTGCCTTTATGGTCAGAGACCCCGAGGGCAAACTCATACTAGCGAGTAATGAATTAGCCACCATTGACAACCTTGCCACCCTGCTTGCCGATCCACTCAATAAATACAACCTACAAAGAACGCTCGAACAAAATAAACCCGTTATTGGCAGCAACCGATTTATACCGCCTCTCGCCAAACAGGTTATCGCCGTGCACTATGCCGTACGTAAAAACGGTAAGGTCATTGCAGTACTGACCAGTGCTATCGAACATAGCATTGACCGTTATGCCTGGAACAATAGTCAATTAAGCCGCGACACCATTTTGCAGGTTTTTCGAAAAGACTATCACTATATCTACAGTTCAAGGCCTCAATTCAAAGAGGACCCAAAAGAATATTTAATACCTATACCCTCAGAAATCGTTGATTATTTTATTGAACAAATGCAATTACAGGCCGGCGTGTCACTTGACAGCCTGCTCAACGGGGGATCGTTGGTATCTGTCAACGCACTATTCGCCCCCGGAATGGACGCCCTGTTCACCATCCGCTATGAACCTTACTACCGCTATTTCACCCTAACTTCAATAGAACGCGCCAGCTTGTATGCAGAATTTCTCCCACTTCTGGGTTGGCAAATAGCAATGCTAATTTTCTTCAACTTTCTTCTTTTCCTGATGTTCAAGTTGTTTAATTTAGAACAGAAAAAATCACAAGACCGTCTCCATTTTCAAGCCAATCACGACCAGTTAACCAGCCTACCCAATCGCTATTATCTTGCCGGGCATTTCGACGACTGGTCTCAATCTTGCGAGGGAAAATTCGCGCTGTTTTTTATTGATCTCGATAATTTCAAAGTTATCAACGATCACTACGGGCACGCAACAGGCGACAAAATTCTTATCGAGGTTGCCCGTCGTATCCAGGTACAGTTTAAGGATTTAAATATACGACATGGTGGCGATGAGTTTGTCATTTTTATCCCCGAGACCGACCAAGCCTTTCTGCTTCAACTGGCCAACAACTTTATCAACGACCTCATGCAACCCATTACTGCTGATAATACTGAATTTTCAGTCACCTCAAGCATTGGTATTGTCTGCGCACCCAAAAATGGCAGTGAACTTGGAGTACTACTCAGCAAGGCAGATATCGCCATGTACGAGGCCAAGAAACACCGCAATGAAGCTTTTATTTTTTCCGATGAATTAGAACAGCGTAACGCCTACAACATAGCGATAGAAAGGGAATTGCGTAGCGCTATCGAACGCGATGAATTATCTATGGTCTATCAGCCTCAGATAGACACAAACAGCGGCAAAACAATTGGCGTTGAAGCTCTGGTGCGCTGGAATAATCGCCAACTCGGCAACGTGCCGCCCTGCGATTTCATTCCCATCGCAGAAAGTATTGGCGTTATGAATGAACTTGGGCAGTTTATTACCTTCAGGGCCATTGAAGAAATCGAAGACGTCTGCCAACAGACTGGGCCCATACGACTTTCCATCAATGTATCGGTACAGCAGCTTCTCACCGATGGTTTCTTTGAGTTTTTTAAGGGCGAAATAGAGCGCCGAGGCAACAACAAACTTTCTCTGATGCTCGAAGTGACTGAAAGTATGTTCATTGAAGATTTACAGCTGGCCATTTATGTATTGCAGCGCTTCACTGATATTAGCGTGCAGATTTCACTCGACGACTTTGGCACTGGGTTTTCCTCTCTTAGTCTATTAGCCAACCTGCCCATTCATGAGCTTAAAATCGACAAAAGTTTTATTGACAACGTATTGACCGATGAAAAAGCAAAACGCTTGGTGCACACTATTATCAGCATCGGTAAAGATCTAAAATTAACCACCATCGCAGAGGGTGTTGAAGAGGTCTCACAGCTGGCAATACTGGAGGATTTTGGCTGCGACTTGATTCAGGGCTACTATTTTTCAAAACCGCTGAAAAAAACCGATCTTCTCGCCTTCCTTCTTTCTCATGACAATCAAGCTCTTGCCGAGAACGGAGTCAATACTAAGTAAACGTTTAGCCCTCCCTATGCTCTGTTGACGCACTGGTTGAACCCGACCATTCTGGTTGCTTAAGTTTGTTACTGAAAGGATATAATAGCTGTTCATTAGCCTGCACCCAGCGAACCCGCCACCATGAGCTACGCCGAACGCCAGCAATTTTTCAAACAACTACTCACTGTCTTTGGCCGTAAAACTGTATTGGAAGCCTTGCAGGAAACAGCCATTCCTGCCTACCGACTCCATCTGGCCAGTAGTAACCGCAGTGATGCTACGATGAAGAAAATCATTACCCTGGCTGAAGCCCGCGACATTGAAATCCAACACCACAGCCGTCAGGAGCTGTCACGAATTTCACGTAATCAACGCCAGGACCAAGGGGTGGCTCTGGACCTTCAATGCCCCAACTACGGTGACTACCAAAGTCTAATTAACGAAGCCCCTAAAAACCTCTGCCTAATCGCCCTCGATCGCATCACCAACCCACAAAATCTCGGCATGGTGATTCGCTCTATTTGCGCCAGCCCCATCGATGGCTTGTTGCTGCCCAGTAAGGGCTGTGCGCCACTGTCTCCCCTGGTGATTAAAGCCAGTGCCGGCACCCTCTTCCGTTGCCCTATTTACCGCTGCGACAGCCTACCCGTTGCCCTCAATGCCTTCGCGGAGCTAGGCACTAGTATTTGTCCTTTAAACGCAGCGCAGGGCACTGACCTGGCCGCACATAAAGCTCGGGCACGAACAATTTATGTCCTGGGCAATGAAACAGACGGCGTATCAAAGGACGTTAATCAGCTCGCCACCGAACAACTGAACATTCCCATGGCCAACGGAGTCGAATCTCTGAATGTTGCGGTTACTGCGGCTCTTCTGGCCTTCCGCCAGGTGATCGCCAAAGCTGACTAAAAACACCGAGGGAAGCAACGACCAGGGTCAAAGCACCAAGACTGGCGAAGGTCTCAAGCACACCCTGAGCACTGATTAATTGACCGGTCACCCAGGCACCTATGGGCGCTGTCCCAAAAAATGCCAGCTGGTAAATTGACACCACTCGTGAGCGATAGGCCTCCGGGGCCTCGGTGTGAGTCATCATGCGGCCCAGACTAATCGATATACCAGAAAACATACCCCACACCACTACTGCGGGGAAAAGCATGACAACGGGCAGGTGAGCGCCAATTAGCAACATAATCAGCCCCCGACAAAACAAGCTGATTACCAACACTCTACCGGGCTGACGAAAATCCCTACGCAGACGTAAATACAGCACGTTGGCGAGTAGCACACCCGCCGTAAAACTCAACTGCAAGCCAGCGTAAAACACCGCACTCTGACCGTAGACCTCCCGCGTCATTAGCGGCATCGCCACCAGATAGACTCCAAAACCGAGAAAACCCGTGGCACCAACCAGTAACATCAGCGGCAACAAACGCGCGTGATGCCACACTGCCTTCAGGCCTGCGACAATACTCATACTCTGGTGTTGACGCCCCTTCCTGAGGCCTTCGCCGACCGGTTGGCTGGCGCGAAGGAAAAGGCCAGCAGCGATAAACATCAACATTTGCAAAACCAGTAACACGCTCAAGCCAATGCGATCAAAAAGGCCCGCCGATAAATAGCCCAAGCTTTGTGCTGCAAATTGAACCATCGTGGAGCGCACAACCGAGCGCTGTAAATCTTCTCCGGCGACCTGAGAGAGCAAACTTTCTCGCGCCGGCTGAATAAACGCAGTAATGACGCCATAACTGGCACCGAATACGATCAGTAATTCGTAGCTTAAATAACCCTGATTGACAGCAATAAACATCATGCCGAAAGGCAACAAGTACAACAGATAAAGACGAAAAAGATGGCTGCCAAGATGGCGATTATCTGAAAGCGCCCCGCCAAGTAAAATAAGCAACAGGTTGGGTAGCATAACTGCCATTTGAGCCAAACCGACCCGATCTGCTGGTTCGTGTAACACTCCAACCACGAGCCAGGGGAAGATAACCACCTGCAAACCCATGGCCACAGCACTGCTACCGAGTCCACCCAGGTAGTATTGAAAACGACTTAGCCGCTGGCCTTCACCCATAGGTTATAACGACCCACTGCACTTGAAAGGCCTTAAGAGGATGGATTAAATATTGGGTGTACACGCGACTATCAAATAGCTTCTTTCACCCACTCGCAGCGTAAATGAATATTGTTACTGCCCGGGCTGTGATATTCCGCATCAATGCTCTCCCAGATAAAAGAATGAACACCGGACATTTCCGTCTCGAGATGCACATAAGCACTCACCCAGTACATTTTATGTAGCAAAGCTTCAAACTGTTCAATCCACAGTTGCCATTCATATTCAATGCCCTGGTAGGGCGCGCCAAAGTGAACAATTTCGGTGTGTTGGCTAATATCACCGGCGAGTTGGCTGGAAGAAGTGAACATTTCACGGCTTAGTAAGGGCCAGCTTTCAGCACTGGGCAGGGCAGCTATCGCCTCTCGGTTTGCCTTAATGCGATCGACACCTTCGGAGCGATACACCGCATCTTTAATACAGCCGTATACAACGGACTCTTCCTGCATAACCAACCCTGAATAACGTTAATGTTTAAACCTAAAGGAGGGATTGTATTCCAGACCATCAACCTGAACTACAAACCCTTAACGGCGGTCCCTGTTGCGCCCTTAGCAACAGCCAAAAACATCAAGCACTGCTCTCCAACAAGAGCAGAAACTCGGCTTCATCAATCACGCGTACACCGAGTGAGCGCGCTTTCTCCAACTTTGAACCCGCACTTTCGCCAGCCACCACACAAGTGGTTTTTGCCGATACGCTACCCGTCACTTTCGCGCCCAGCGTTTCAAGCTGCTCTTTACCCTGGCCTCGGCTCATGCTTGCCAGTGTGCCGGTCAAGACCCAGATCTGGCCTGCTAACGGCAATGTCTGTTTATCGACAGGTTGAATATCAGGCCAATGAACACCAGCCTCACGTAGGCTGGCAATAATGGCCAGATGATGGGGATTACTGAAAAATCGCATTACAAAATCGGCAACAACGGGGCCGACATCAGGTACCGCCAACAAAGCATCTGCGTCGGCTTCCTGTATCTTCTCCAGCGAACCAAATTGATTGGCCAGTAGTTTAGCTGTGGTCTCCCCCACTTCACGAATACCCAACGCATAAAGCAAGCGTGGCAATGTCGTTTGCCGTGCAGCAGCAATGGCATCAACGAGGTTGGTTGCAGACTTCTTCGCCATCCGCTCCAGGCCCGCCAATTGTTCAACGCGAAGGTTAAACAGATCGGCAACGCTATGAACCAGACTTGCGTCCACTAACTGATCAATGATTTTATCACCCAGGCCATCAATATCGAGAGCCTTGCGAGAAGCGAAGTGTTTGATCGCCTCTTTGCGCTGTGCCGCGCAGACCAGGCCGCCCGTGCAACGCAACACCGCCTGCTCGTCACTGCGCTGTAAAGCTGAACCACAGACAGGACAGTTCACGGGAAAAATAATGCGTTGCAAGTCATCGCTACCGGTTTTACTGGGTAGGACTCGGGCAATTTGCGGGATCACATCCCCCGCTCGCCGCACAACCACCTCATCGCCTATACGCAAACCCAGACGCTTAATTTCATCCTCATTGTGTAAAGTGGCATTACTCACCGTCACACCGCCGACAAACACGGGCTCGAGCCGAGCCACAGGTGTAATGGCACCGGTGCGACCCACCTGAAACTCGACATCGAGCAAGCGTGTGCTCGCCTCCTCGGCGGGAAATTTACGCGCTATCGCCCAGCGTGGTGCTCGGGCAACGAAGCCGAGAATCTCCTGTAAACGAAAACTATCAACCTTGTAGACAATACCATCGATGTCATAGGCCAAATCCGCGCGCAGTGCTGCAAGGCGCTGATAGTAATCGACACAGGCCTCGATACCGATCACCGCCTCCATCAAGCTATTAGTAAGAAAGCCCCATTCTTTAAGCTTTAACATCGTCGCCAGATGAGTATCGGGCAGCGCGCCACCCTCGGTCTGTCCCAGGCTATAGGCGCACATTTCAAGGGGACGCGTAGCGGTAATCCGCGAGTCTAACTGGCGTAAGCTACCTGCAGCGGCATTGCGTGGATTGACGAAAGGCTTTTCGCCTTTAACCAGGGCCTCTGCATTAATCGCATCAAACCCTGCACGAGGCAGGTAAATTTCACCCCTCACCTCGAGCACTGGCGGGAAGCCCTGGCCCTGTAATTTAAGAGGAATTGAAGCGATAGTGCGCACATTAGCAGTGATATTTTCACCGCTAAAGCCATCACCTCGCGTCGCGCCCTGCACCAGTACGCCGTCGCGATAGAGCAAACTGACCGCCACACCGTCGAGCTTAGGCTCGCAGACAAACGTAATTGGGCTGCTATCATCGAGTCGCGCCTGTAAACGACGTTCGAAATCCCGCAGCTCATCATCATCGAAGGCATTGGCCAGCGACAGCATTGGCACTTTGTGCTCAACTGATTCGAAGACAGAAAGAGGCTCAGAGCCAACACGCTGGGTCGGAGAATCGGCACTTCTCAACGCGGGATGACGTTCTTCGAGATTTTCTAAACGCCGCAAGAGCTGATCGTATTCTGCATCGGTAATTTGCGGGTCATCAAGACTGTAATAGAGATAGTTGTGCTTATTAAGTTGCTCACGCAGTGCGTCAGCTTCTGTCGCAGCCTGCTTAAAGGCTAAATTGGGCTTGTCACTCATGGTGGGGCACGTTTTCCGTGATAAGGAGACAGGTCCGATTGACTCTGAACCAGGCAGCTAGAGCTAGGCGTTAGCCGTTAAACGGCGACGGTTGAAATCCATAATGCGCTGGCGATAATGCTCTGCGGTTTGTTGACTCAACGCACTGCGCTGCTGATCTTTTAACTCACCGCCAATCGCGGAGTTAACGCCGTGTATACACTCCAGCATCAAATTGAAGGTGTGTAATGGATCTTCACTGTCAGCTAGCACCATCATAAAGGTCACCCCGGGTGTCAGGAATTCACCCATGGCGTTAAGCTCAAAAGTACCAGGGTTGACCGAGTTCGCCATACTAAAGAGAACGTCGCCTGAGCCATCTTCACGTTCATGGCGATGAAAAATTTTTAATGCCCCGTATCGCAAGCCGTTATCAATCAGTGCTTTGAGCAGGTGATCACCTTGAAAAACCTCTCCCTGCTGGGCCATTAAGTGAAGAATAATCACCTCGTCATCAACAATTTCAGTTGATGAGGGTTGCTTCGCCAGCTTGTCCTGTTGGGACTTTCTTTTGTTAGCACGGCCTTTGGCAGACTTGCTTTTTTCGGCCCTACTTTTACGGAGCTTTTTTGCCGTCGTTTTGCTCTCGCCACTGCTATTACTGAAGGCAGTAACAGGGCTTTGCTGAGGCTCCTCACCACCGTTGTCTAAAGCGCTAGCCTCCTCATCAAATAATGAAAATTGCGATTCAGTTCGCTCAGTAGTCTCAAATATTTTCTTCGGCTCAACAGCGCTGTCCTGTGTAGGCGTAGTTTCAATGAGAACTTCATTTTCTAAATTATCACTTTCACTTAAGTCGTCAATTTCTTTGACCGGCTTTCGCGCTGTAGAGCTATTTTCGACGCCTTCAGTCGCTGTCGTTTCGGTCTGACGAAACGGCAATGTGACCCTGGCGGGGTCAGACTGTCGATTGGCTTTAATAGTTTGACTAAGCTGCTCGGCATCGTCCTCATCGCGAAAAGCAACAACTCGCGCCCCGCCACCGGGGAGCTCACTGCCAAACTCATCAAAATCATCATTTTCAAAAATGGGTTGCCGACGTCGTTTAACGCGCAGTTTCCCCTTGCCCGCACGACGTACACGGCGAAAACCATCCAGTAGAATAGCCACTATCAATAAAGCGCCAAGGGCGATAAGGATTTCGCGACCACCTAATTCCATTCCACGTCAACCTTTCCAAATATGCTAATGCCCGGGGCAAAAAGCTTATGAAGTTTCATGTAATTTATTTTACAAAGCATAGGTATGTATTTGTTTTAGTTATTATTGTGCCAGCTCCACAGCTTTGTCAACATCGACAGTCACAAGGCGTGAGACACCCGGCTCATTCATTGTCACCCCCATCAACTGATGGGCCATTTCCATGGCAATCTTATTGTGGGTAATGTAGATAAACTGCACCGTTTCCGACATTTCTTTGACCATCCCGGCATAGCGACCGACATTGGCATCATCCAGCGGCGCATCAACCTCGTCGAGCATACAAAACGGCGCGGGGTTGAGCTTGAAAATGGAAAACACCAGAGCAATAGCCGTGAGTGCTTTTTCACCGCCCGACAACAAGTGAATGGTGGAATTCTTCTTACCCGGTGGCTGAGCCATAATCGTGACCCCGGTGTCGAGTAAATCATCACCCGTCAACGCCAAATAGGCGTGACCACCACCGAACAATTTAGGAAACAAGGCCTGTAACGAGTGATTAACGGTGTCATAGGTTTCACGAAAACGTGTGCGAGTTTCCCGATCAATTTTGCGAATGGCGCTCTCCAGAGTTTCCAGTGCTTCGTTGAGTTCACCGTCTTGGGCATCGAGATAGGTCTTTCGTTCCGACTCAATTTTAAATTCATCCACTGCGGCCAGGTTGATAGCACCGAGGCGTTGCACACGACTTTCAACCTGCTGTAGACGCCGCTCCCACTCCGACTCATCGGCGCCCTCGGGTAAACCTGCTAATACCTGATCGAGTATGTAGTCTGCTTCTGCCACTTGCTCAGCGATGGTTTTGGCTCGGGTCTCCAGCTCCTGAGTACTAAGGCGCTGTTGCTCAAGCTCACTGCGCCGTTTTTCGAGTGCGGCTTCGAGACGAGCACGCTCATTTTCACACTCTCGCATACTGTGCTCAGCCTGCTGCACTAAAGCCCGCACCGCGGACAATTCTTTTTCAACGATCAAACGCTGCTCTAAGCGTGCTTCAAGTTCACTCCTGAGATCATCCCCAGGCCCCTGCTCACCTTCAGAGGTATTCAATAACGTTTGCTGACGTTCCTGCAAACGGGCAACTTGCACTTCAAGTCGAGCAATACCCTCTTTGATGGACGACAGCTGCGTACTTACCGACTGCTCGCGCATGGCCAGTTCGTGTACCTTGTCGCGATCGTGGCGGGCACGCTGGCGGTCATCATCCAGGGCTTTACGTAGTTCATCACGCTGGGTCGATAGTGCTTCGCGGCGCAAGTTATCGCCGGTCATCGACTCGATACCCAACTCCAACACCTGGCGACAATCGCGCAGCCGCTCTTTGTCTTGTTCGAGCTGCATGCGCGATTCTTCCAGCTCTTCAGCGATACGCGTTTTCTGCTGGGCGATTTGACCAATGCGCTCTTTGGTAACATTCAATTTGGATTGCAGCTGAGCACTTTGCTGCTGCAGTACGTCTCTGCCGGTATCGAGAGTCGTGCGTTGCGCTTCACTGGCCTTTAAGGCTTGTTGTTTGCTCTCTTGCTGCTCAAGTAAACGTTCGACTTCGTCACGCAAAGCCTGAAGTTGCTGATGGGTTTCATCAAGATCGCGCTTACGCAACAACACCCCCGCAGAGGCATCAACCTCGCGGGCAACGCGCACCCAGTTGGGGCCAAACCATAAACCGTCCCGGCTGATCACCGACTGATGGGGGGCAAGGCTGGCGCGCACAGCCAAGGCCTCATCGAGATTCTCTGCCGTCAAGACACCCGCCAACACCGACTCTGCCCGCTGATCGGCGTCACTGACTTTAGCCAGCAATTGATTGGCGGTGACAGTCTCACCAGCAACTGCTGCGTCATCAAGCAACAGCACACTACCCGCACTCATCGTAGCAATGGACTCAGCGTAGGCATCGATTTTTTCAACACATACCGCCTGCAAGAAATCACCCAGCACGGTCTCGACCGCTGTTTCCCAACCACTCTCAACATTCAGACCATCGGCCAAACGTGGCGCGGAGCCTAACTGATGACTCTCCAGCCAGGTGCGCTGACTATCGTCCTCTCCCAACGAGGCCTGTTGCAGAGCTTCCAGGGAGGCGGCGCGGCCACTCAAGGTTTGCACTTGCTCACGAGCGCTGCTCAGGGCGTTGGCAATGGCCACTCCTTCACTACGGCTCTGCTCTATTTGAAAGCGGACTTCTTCGATCTGGCAATCGTGGGCCGCCAGTTCTTCTCCGCACTCGGTAATCTTTGCTTCCAGCAGTTCAATGTCTTCACCTTCTGCAATCTGCTCGAGGTTGGCACGCTCGCTATTGAAGCGTTGAATACGTTGTCCGAGCTTGTCGATGGAGGTATCGAGGTGCTGAATGCGCGACTGCTGCACCTCCACTTCGCGCTGAGCGGTCGAGGCGGTCTTATTAAACTCATCCCACTCGCCCTGCCAGCTCTGCATATTCTGCTCAGACTTCTTTAACGCTTCGCCTGATAGCACTTCTGCCTCACGCATAGCCGTCAACTGTTGGCTTATCTCGGCTAATTCAGCCTGCCAGCCCGTCGCTTTAAGCTGGTCAGATTGCAGGTGCTGTTCAGACTCGGCGAAATTGCGTTGGGTTTGCTCAAGATCCTCTCGCAACTCGCGGGCTCTATCCTCGGCGTGTTTTATCGACTGCTCGATACGTGCGACCTCAGCACCCGCCGCATAGTAGCGACTCTGAATTTCGTTGAACTTATCGTTGTTCTCACTGTGCTGTAGACGAAACTTTTCCAGTTCCGCCCCCTGATGCGCCCTATCGACCAACAAGGCTTCAATTTGCAGGCTTTGCTCAGCAATAATTTCGCGTTTAATTTGTGCTTGCTGGTCGAGATCCTGCCAGCGCAGAGCCTGTAACTGGGCGCGCAGTAAGCGTTCCTCTTTCTTCAAGCTAGTGTATTTTGCCGCCGCTTCGGCCTGACGCTCGAGGCGAGAGAGCTGGCGGCCGAGTTCTTCGCGAATATCGGTGAGTCGCTCAAGATTTTCTCGGGTGCGACGAATGCGGCTTTCGGTGTCTTTACGGCGTTCTTTATACTTCGAGATACCTGCGGCTTCTTCAATAAAAACCCGCAGTTCTTCGGGCTTCGATTCGATCAAGTTGGAGATCATGCCCTGCTCGATAATCGAATAGCTGCGTGGCCCCAGGCCGGTGCCAAGAAACACATCGGTAACATCGCGGCGGCGGCACCTGCTACCGTTTAAATAGTAATTCGACTGCCCTTCGCGAGAGACCATGCGCCGCACGGACACTTCACTGTAACTTGCGTACTCACCACTAAGAGTACCGTCGCTGTTATCAAACACTAGTTCTATCGAGGCCTGACCCACAGGCTTGCGGCCGCCGGAGCCATTAAAAATAACATCGGTCATCGACTCGCCGCGCAAATGCTTGGCCGAGCTCTCACCCATCACCCAGCGCACGGCATCAATAATATTGGATTTGCCACAACCATTGGGGCCAACCACAGCGCAAAGTTTGCTGGGGAAAGAAACTGTCGTGGGATCGACGAAAGACTTAAAGCCTGCCAGCTTGATACATTTTAGGTGCATCGATTACTCATTAATAAGATTGCGGGAGCACCCATTGTCAGCCGACATGGCGCACATCAACCGGCAATTTTACACGCAGTCTGGTCTGGCACAAGACCTATATTGACAGCCACTAATACTAAAAACACAGGCCTTGTAAAAGTGCTATCAATAAGGCGAAAATCACCTTTTCGATGCACAGTAAAACTATGCCCAATATTGTTCTTTTTGAACCTGAAATACCCCCCAACACCGGCAATATTATCCGTCTCTGCGCCAACACCGGCTTCCAGCTCCACCTGATTGAACCCCTTGGTTTTGATATGGATGACAAAAAGCTGCGTCGTGCCGGGCTCGATTACGGCGAATGGCAGCGTGTTAAAACTCATAAGAATTGGCAGCACTTCCTAAAAGATCAAGAGCTAGAAGGTCAAGAGCTAGAAGATCAAAGGCTAGAAGGCCAAGAACCAGAGGATAAACAACCAGCACGTATTTTCGCCATTAGTACCAAAGGCACGAGCAGTCACTGTCAACCCCACTTCAGGGCAAACGACACCCTGGTTTTTGGCCCAGAGACACGCGGACTATCAAGCGATTTTCTCAAAGCATTACCGGAAGAGAATATCCTGCGCATTCCCATGCAGGCCGACAGTCGCAGCATGAATCTGTCCAACGCCGCAGCGGTGATCGTTTATGAGGTGTGGCGCCAGCTCGATTTTCAAGGCTGCCGCTAGTGCCTCAACATCACCCCTCAAATCACACCAACAAACAAAACCAGCGCGGCAAAATCGCTTTATTTTACGGTTCGTCCACCTGCTATACGGAAATCGCCGCCGAAAAAATTGCCACCATTCTAAGCACCAAACAGCCGGTTGATCTCTACAACATTGCCGATACGGCGATTGGCGTTGCTGAGCAATATGAGCACATTATTTTAGGTATACCCACCTGGGATTACGGCGAGCTGCAGGAGGACTGGGAAAATATCTGGGATAGCATCGACACAGTCAACTGGGCCGGCAAAACGGTCGCCATCTATGGTCTCGGCGACCAGCAGGGCTATCCCGAATGGTTTCAGGATGCCCTGGGCTATCTCTGGACCAAGGTCGATAGCCTCGGCGCGACCACTATCGGCCAAACCAGTGCGGCCGGCTATCACTTTAGTGCCTCAAAAGCGCTAACGCCGGACGGCAAATACTTTCTCGGCCTGGCGTTGGACGAAGACAGCGAATTTGAACTCAGCGAGCAGCGCATTGCAGACTGGTGCCGACAAATTGCTGCAGAATTTAAAAGCTAGGCTTTAAATAGATTAGCTTAAAAAGCATCCGCACCAATAGCCATGGTTGAAGCATGACCATTTTTAAGCGCGCGGAAGTAAGTCTCTGTGCGCGGTAGTACATGCTCGATATAAAACCTTACCGTCGCCAACTTAGTCTTATTGAACTGTGTCTTATCGCTGCCAGCATTGAGTTGTTGCTGGGCGACGACGGCGCTTTTCGCCATCAACGCTGCCGCAACACTGTTGCTGATTAACAACAATAAATCAAAGGCGACGGCACCGACAAAATGTGCGTCACTACGAGCTTGTTCAAACACAAACTTAATCGCCTGTTCACACAAATCAAAGCTGTGTAATACAGGCTCAGCCAAGTATTCCAGCCCCAGCTCATTGGCACACTCTAAATCCTGTTTCAAATCGGCAAACAATTCACTGGCAGCAAGACCTTTATCACGCAGCAGTTTACGGCCGATTAAATCCAGCGCTTGAATACCATTGGTCCCTTCATAAATCGGCAGAATGCGAGCATCACGCATGTATTGGGCGGCCCCGGTCTCTTCAATAAAGCCCATGCCACCGTGTACCTGCACCCCAATATAAGCCACTTCGTTACCAACTTCGGTACTCAATGCCTTCACTAAGGGTGTGAGAATGTCGATCCGCCGCTGGTGGTAGGCGCGGGTGTCAGCGTCATCACTGTGGCTAAAAAAGTCCCAGTGGGCAAAGGCCGAATAACTAAGCACACGTGCAGCCTCAGTCTGCGACTTCATCAGCATCAACATGCGCCGTACTTCGGCATGATGGATTATGGCGACGCGTTCGGGCTGACCTGGCGCGTTGCCCTGTACCCGGTCGCGGGCATAACTTACCGCCTGTTGGTAGGCCCGCTCGGCAATGGCGACACCTTGTAAACCAACGGCCAAACGAGCATGGTTCATCATCGCGAACATATAGCTCAGACCTTCGTTCTCCCTGCCGATCAAATAACCCTCAGCGCCGCCGTTGTCACCGAAGCTGAGCACACAGGTCGGACTGGCGTGTATGCCCATTTTGTGCTCGACACTGACGGGATAAACATCATTGCGCTTGCCCGGTTTACCGTCGGCATCAAGAATAAATTTAGGCACGATAAATAATGATATGCCCTTCACGCCTTCAGGGGCATCGGGTGTACGAGCCAGCACCAAGTGCACGATGTTGTCGGTGTAACTATGGTCACCCCAGGTGATAAATATCTTCTGTCCGGAAATCAGAAAATGATTATCGACGGGTACCGCCTTGGCGCGTACCGCTGCCAAATCACTTCCGGCTTGTGATTCGGTCAAATTCATCGTGCCCGTCCACTCACCGCTAATCAATTGAGGTAGGTAGGCGGCCTTTTGCTCGTCGCTAGCAAAACGTTCGATGGCCGTAATTACGCCTTTGGTGAGCAGTGGCAACAGAGAAAAACTCAAGTTGGCACTTTGACACATTTCTTCAACACCCACCCCGACCAAATGCGGCATGCCCTGGCCATCAAATTGCGGATCACCCGTTAGCGCTGGCCACCCTCCCTCAACAAAACCTTGATATATACCATCAAGGCTCGGAGCACTCACCACGGCGCC
>JBFHDT010000015.1:0-15102 GCA_041584575.1 Porticoccaceae bacterium | reverse complement strand
TTGAACGATTCTTCAAAACAGGGTAGAAGTCCAGCACTCAAGGATTCATGTTAAGTGCCTGCAATTAATTTGGAGTCAGTTGAATGCATCTACATCGCTTGGCGACATGGATCTTCCCGCCTGCACTTGTATCAACAAACGGGCAACTGAAAAAATATTTGGCCGGTACGAGTGAGCGGAAAAGGCGTGTCTCATTTCGCCTCAACGGGGCACAGAATTATGGTGCCAAGTCCTTTCTAGAGCACCATTTCTAAGTTAAGCCCTTGTTTTGAAAGACGCTTTAAATTGAATTCCCCAAAACATACTTTAGCCATGATGGTAGTAGATGCGTAAAATCACGCATCTACGAGATGCTTTTATGGCTGCACAAAGCCAGTTTCTAATCCGCAATCGTCACAGCAATCAGTGGTACGGTCGAGTAGCGATTCCGATTTTGTTGCGCGACCTGTTTAACTGGCAAGCGCGAAGTACACTGCGCTCTGCGAACATCAAATAATATAGCCAATGTCTATTTACCGGTGCTTAAAACTCAGGCTGTCGAAAATGGTATAGCAGAGTCTGACACCCTGATTTACCAACAGGACTATAATAACCATTGTTCTGGTGGACGGGAATTAAACCAGGAATAAACCTACGGTCCGCACGATTATTGAAACACCTATCCGACAATTAAAACCCTGAAAAAACAAAACTGGTCGTACATCACTCGTATTGAGAAACGACTTTCAATCATCCCTATAGGTCGGCTTAAGCAGATAGTTTATTACCAATAGGATGACTGAAAATAATGCATAAAAGCCAACCACTACCTGCTGAAAGAAATAGGCTGCAATACCGCCTTGATCTCCGCTATAAGCAGCAAAATATACGGAAAAACCACCACCAATAAAAACGATAATGCCACTACCAGCTCTATACAAAATACAAAGTTTTGCTCCCAGCCTGTTTGAAAATGAAAAAGTAGCTATATAAAAAACCACCGGTAAAAGCAATAACAAAAGACCAATAATAATTAGGTTAATCCTTTATTTTTTAAACTAGACCTTCCCTAAATTACCCAGCCTTTACAAGCTGGCACCAAAAATTAAAAATCGCTGATCATTTTTATTCAAAGACGGTGCGGGCAATAATTTCTTTCATGATTTCAGAACTACCCGCATAAATACGTGAAATTCGGGCATTGGTATAAAGTCGGCAAATTTCGTATTCATCCATATAACCGGCACCGCCGTGTAGTTGTACCCCTTCGTCCATCATTCGCCCTTCAAGCTCACTGCAATAAAGCTTGGCCTTCGCCGCCATATCGCCATTGAGGCGACCCTGGTTATGCATTTGCACACAATGGTCGATATATACCTGGGCTATATCGATTTCAGTGCTCAATTCAGCCAGCTTAAAGCGGGTATTTTGGAAGTCCGCAATGCGCTGGCGAAAGGCTTTGCGATCAATCACAAAGTCGCGGGTGATTTCAAAAGCTCGTTTGGTGCACGCAACGTAACCCACAGCGCCAATTAAGCGCTCTTCCGCCAGCCCCTGCATTAAGTAGTGAAAGCCCTTATGGGCATCACCCAGAACATTAGCTTTGGGGACTTTTACGTCATTAAAAAACAGTTCCGCTGTGTCTTGAGCTTTAAGACCCATTTTTTTCAGGTTGCGGCCACGTTCAAAACCTTCCATGCCGCGTTCAATAACAAACAAACCTATTTGTCGAGGGTTGTCGGGGTTTGTCTTTGCGGCAACGATCACCAGGTCGGCATTAATACCGTTAGAAATATAGGTCTTCGAGCCATTCAGCAACCAGTAATCGCCCTTATCCAGAGCGTTGGTTTTCATCCCTGCCAGGTCACTGCCCACATCGGGCTCGGTCATGGCGACAGCGAGAATACTCTCCCCCGATACTGCACCGGGAATAAAACGTGCGTGTTGTTCCGCATTGCCAAAGTGCTTTAAATAAGGGCCAACCAGACGGCTGTGTAACGTATGGAAGAATCCCGCCTCGCCATAGGTGGCGTCCTCTTCCATCATAATTTGTTGATAACGAAAATCCTCAATACCCAGGCCACCGTATTGCTCGTCGGCCCAGGTTAATAAATAACCCTGCTCCCCCATCTTTTGAAACATTTCCCGAGGCACAATGCCCGCGTCGCGCCAGCTCTCGCGATGGGGCTCAATTTCTTTGATCAGAAATTTGCGATAGGCATCTCGAAAGATGGCCTGTTCTTCGGTAAAAAGATCTCGTTCCACGTTTTGCGCCTCATATTGTCAGAAGAAGATGGGGTTTATTTTTATTGATATTGATAATACGTGCTAAAGCCAATGGCCGCTGGTCTAACTAAGACCCAGCAGTATCGGGCCACTTAATACTAAGTAGCCTTTTGGCGCAGTGTACCGACAAAGGTCTCAAGCCGAGCAACCTGAGCTGGCGAAAAATACAAACCCAGCTTACTTCGGCGCCACAGAATATCGTCGCCGCTGTGGGCCCATTCTTTGTCAACCAGATATTCGACCTCCCGCTGGTATAAATCTGCACCAAAACAAAGACCCATATCGGCCATTGCTGTAGCGCCCGTCAACACCTCATCCAGCTGTGAGCCATAAGCCCGACCAAGACGATTCAGTAAGGTTTTCGGCAACCAGGGGTAGTTATGTGTCTGGGAATACAGCCATTGGTTGTAAGCGCCTTCACCGTAACCGCCAATATCACCACCCACCAGGGGAACCTCAGCCGTCCAATCGCCCCTCATCTGTGGTAAAAAGGGTTGAAGTTGTGCCAACGCTGTTTCAGCCAGTTTTCTATAGGTAGTAATTTTACCGCCGAAAACACTCAGTAAAGGCCCTCTAGCATTTTCGTCCAACCCGAGTTCCAGAATATAGTCACGACTAATATCACTGGCCCTGGCAGAGTTATCCTCACATAACGGCCTAACGCCAGCGTAGCGCCAGAGGATGTCCGTTCGATCTAACTGGTGAGAAAAACAGTCGTTAACGGCCTTTAGCAGGTAAGCCTCCTCCTCGCCATCCATCTCAACGGCTGCAGGGTCGCCGCTGTATTCTGTATCTGTGGTGCCGACCAACGTGAAGTCATTGCCAAAGGGAATCACAAATACAATTCGGTCATCATCGTTTTGCAGTAGATAGGCCTGCTGTCCAGGGTACATACGTTGAACGACAAAATGGCTACCTTTAACTAAACGAATATGTTGCGGTGAGGTCTGACTTAACGGCCCTTCAATAAACGACTGGGCCCAGGGGCCAGTGGCATTTATCAAGGCTTTGGCTCGGTACTGTTGGCACAGTCCGGTATAGCTATCTTTTAATTCCACATGCCACAGTCCGTTCTCGCGAACGGCAGACCGACAAACAGTACGGGTTAATATTGTGGCGCCCTGCTGGTGTGCCTGCAGGGCATTGGCGACAACCAAACGCGCATCATCCACTTTGCAATCAAAATAATGAAAGCCATATTTGAGCGCGTGCTTGAGGGGATTATTTTCATCAGCCAATAAAGACAAACTTTTTGAGGCCGGTAACTGCCCACGTTTTGCCAGATGGTCGTACAGAAAAAGGCCCGCGCGAATCATCCAGCGGGGACGCAAATGAGGTCGATGAGGCAAAATAAAACGTTGTGGCTGTATCAGATGGGGGGCTTTACCCAGCAATACTTCACGTTCGACCAGCGCTTCGCGCACCAGACGAAAATGCCAGTGTTCAAGATAGCGTAAGCCGCCGTGAATTAACTTGCTGCTGGCTGAAGAGGTTGCACTGGCGAGATCCCCCTGCTCACAAAGCAACACCGACAGGCCTCGACCTGAGGCGTCAGCGGCAATACCCGCACCATTGATTCCACCCCCGACAATCAGTACATCAACAACATCAGACATAAACTTATCATTGATCATAGATTGGCAGGCGTCCAGATATTTACAGTATTTTAATCATTTCTTCGCGACAAAGCGGCGATGAAAAGATGTAAAACAGCCATACTGTGAATGACAAATATTAGAAAGGTAGAAAACATGTGTGCCTATATTCTCAGTATCGATCAAGGTACGACCAGCACTCGCGCTATTATTTTTGATACAGCAGGGCAGACAGTGAGCATGGCTCAACGTGAGCTACAACAAATTTATCCCGCTGATGGCTGGGTCGAACACGACCCCGAAGAAATTTGGCAAGCTTGTGTCGAGGTCTGCCAGCAAGCGCTGAAAAAGGCCTCACTTCAAGCCAGCGACATCCGAGCAATGGGTATTACCAATCAGCGAGAAACCAGTGTTATCTGGAACCGTACCACTGGTGTACCCCTGTACAACGCTATCGTCTGGCAAGACCGGCGCACCGCCAGCCGTTGTGAGGCGCTCAAAATAGAGGGACATGAAGCCTTAATTCAGGAGAGAACAGGCTTACTGCTCGACCCCTATTTTAGCGCCACGAAAATTGCCTGGATTCTCGACAATACCACAGGCGCTCGAGTACAGGCAGAGCAAGGAGAGTTGGCTTTTGGCACCATCGACAGTTTTTTATTGTGGCGCTTAACAAATGGTGAAAGCCATAAAACTGATGCCACTAATGCCTCGCGCACTAGTCTTTTTAATATTCACACACAGCAATGGGACGATGACTTACTGGCCATTTTCAATGTACCTCACAGTCTCCTACCCACAGTGGAAGACTGCGCCGCCGACTTTGGACACAGTACCGCGAATTTATTCGACAGTCCCATCGCAATTTGTGCCATCGCGGGTGACCAGCAGGCAGCACTCGTTGGCCAGGCCTGTACTAGGCCTGGCATGATTAAAGGCACCTATGGCACGGGCTGTTTTATGATGCTCAACACTGGCAGCAAAGCCCTGCACTCAAGCCAAAGGCTACTCAGTACCGTTGCCTATCGTCTCAAGGACGAAACGACCTATGCCCTTGAGGGCAGTATCTTTACGGCCGGCGCCGCCGTGCAGTGGCTGCGTGATGGTCTAAAAATAATCGACGAGGCCGAACAAACAGAGGCTCTGGCCCATAAAGCTGATCCTGAGCACAACGTTTATCTGGTTCCCGCCTTTACCGGCCTCGGCGCGCCCTACTGGGACCCCGACGCTCGCGGTGCGCTATTGGGCTTAACCCGTGATACGGGTGTTGAAGAGATCGTAGCAGCCACTCTGCAAGCCGTTGCTTATCAAAGTAAAGACTTGATTGATGCTATGCAAAAAGACACCGGTTTTAACATACAAACCTTACGTGTCGATGGCGCCATGGTGGCCAATAACTACCTTATGGCGTTTTGCAGCGACCTGTTAAATATCGAAATACAGCGTTCAGACATGAATGAAACAACGGCCCTCGGCGCGGCCTATTTAGCCGGCTTACAAGCGGGTATCTACACCTCTCTAGAAAGTCTTGCTAGCCAATGGAGTAGCAAGCAACAAATCAGGCCCAATATGCCAGCCTCTTTAAGGCAGCAGCTCTATACTGGCTGGATCGATGCGGTGGGGCGCACAAGAAGCCCCTGAATTTTCGCAATAATAGAGAAACAATCAATAACTAAAATGATACTTAAAAGGCATAGCAAAATTGCCCCGGCCGCAATTGGCTCCATGGCCTTTAATAGTGCACAACAGGTGTTATATTCGAATTATATCCAGCACCTAATAAGTCATATAAAAACGTTTGATTTACATATGGGAAACACGTCGCCGCATTCAACAGCATGTAAGAGCCTATTTCTGATTAATTCGCGACTAATTGATCAACCAATATCAATCCCTCAAATAGGGGCTTGATAATTATATGCAGCAGTAAATCTGCTTCAATTCTGGCTATTCAACGAATGGAACTATTCATCAAGTAGGTGGATACCGTCTTTTTCAATACGAATCACTCGCTGTTTATACAGCCCTCCAATGGCTTTTTTAAAAGCCCCTTTACTCATGCCGAAAAGGTCGGCTATCAACTGCGGATCGGACTTGTCATGTACGGCGGCAAAACCACCCTCTTCTTGCAAATAATTTAAGACCCTCTGCGTATTTTTGTCCCGCGCCTCTTGCCCTCCCTGCAGGCTCAAATCAATCTTGCCATCGGGACGAATATATTTAATAAAACCTTTTATCGACTGGCCAAAACTTAAACGCTGATAGACCTCATTTTTATATAACACTCCCCAGTGGCTATGGTTGACAATAGCCTTGTAGCCGAGTTCGGTACTATTGGCGATGATCAAATCGACCGCTTGTTGGGGTTTGTAGGCGTGGTGGGAGTCATCGCTGAGGAAACTATCAATTTTTGATGAGGCGACAATTCGCCCATCAACCCTGTCGATGTATAAATAGACCAAGTAGGACTTACCCACCTCCATTGGCCGATGTTGTTCGGCAAAGGGCACCAAGACATCTTTATCCAGGCCCCAATCCAAAAACGCACCAACACTGCTGTTATCTACCACTTGTAAATAAGCGAATTCGCCGACACAGGCCTTTGGCTTTTGTGTGGTTGCTACGGGTCTATCCTCAGAATCGAGATAGAGAAAGACTTCGATGGCGTCACCTACAGCCAAGTCATCGGGTGCATATTTACTCGGCAGCAGGACAGTATCAAGCTCCCCAGCATCGAGATAAAAACCGAAGCCAACACTTTTCACCACATTTGCTACGCAGGTTTTACCAATCACCACCATTGTCTCTTTTTTCCTCTCCTTCATACCTTCTATTACACCGACTCTTTACATAAACGTCATTATAACGGGCAAACGCCATGCTTCGTGAACTGAGAAGAACAGATCAGCACTTGCTGTCCACCCCTTAATAAAACATCTCAGCTTACGTTCTGTACTACGATTACATCAAACCCGTCAAATTAACACCTGAAGTATTCAGCTCTACAGGATCCGTGATCCAGCGCATTGTTTTCGACACTAAAACGAGACCTATTAAGCAAACTCGCAATTAACTCACTGTCCCTTGGCAACCCTCGTTGACTCCAGGCCCTAAGGCTCTACTATCGGCGCACCTCTTTAAAATTCGCATTAACGCTATACCTATGAAACGAATCACCATGAGAATTGCACGAAAACTTCCAATACTACTTGTAGGCTTCAGTATTACAGCTTGTGCTATTACTGCCATTGCTGCCTACCTTATTGCTGCCGCAGAATTAACAGCATCGGCTCACTCCAAGCTATCTGTTCTTGGTGAATCTCGAAAGTCTACCTTGAAGGGCTACTTACACACCATTCGTGAAGATTTGAGTATTATCGCTGACAGTGACATGGCCCATTTTGCACTTGCCGAGCTATCACCTGCCTTCAATGAATTTGGCAATCGCGCAACAACAACACTTCAAAACCTGTATATCACCAAAAACACCCACCCACTGGGTGAGAAACACAAGCTTGACCTAGCCTCTGACGGATCGATCTATAGCGAAGCTCACGGCCGCTATCACCCCTGGTTTCGCAAACTTCTCGAAGAAAAGGGTTATTACGATATCTTTTTAGTTAATACAAAAGGAGATGTCATTTATTCGGTTTTCAAGGAACTAGATTACGCAACTAACCTGAACACGGGGCAGTGGAAAGACTCAGATCTGAGCCTCGTCTATCGCAAGGTCAATAAAAATTCACGCCACGACTACATCGCTTTTACCGACTTTACACCCTATGCCCCCAGCCATAATGCTCCAGCAAGCTTTATTGCCACAGCAGTGAGGGGGCCACAAGGCCAGCCAATAGGGACCCTGATTTTCCAAATGCCTATCGACCGAATCGACCAGATTATGCAGACCTCTGAAGGTATGGGTAAATCCGGGGAAACCTATCTGGTTGGCAAAGACTTCACCTTGCGCAGTGACTCGCGTTTTTTTGAGGAGTCGACCATTCTCACAACCAAAGTTGAAACTACAACAGTAAAAGCAGCACTCGCCGGGCAAAGCGGTGTACTTCAGATCCCAGGTTATCGCGGTGTGTTAGTGGAATCAGCCTTTACGCCCCTCAAGTTTCAAGGAATCACCTGGGCGTTGATTGCCGAAGTCGATACCTCTGAGGCACTGGCAGGTGTCACTACCTTACGCAATATATCCATTCTAATTGCCTGCCTGGTGGCAATGCTTGTTGGCCTGGTGGGGGTATTTGTTTCAAGACGCTTTATTACTTACCCTATTGGACAGATGGTAAAGGCCATGGAACAACTGGCCAATGGTGATAAAAGCATTACCATCCCCTACACCGGACAAGATGACGAGCTGGGTGATATGGCAGAGGCCGTCGAAGTCTTCAAACAAAATATGATTAAGGCTGAACAATTAGCGGAAGACGAGGCAAAAGGTCGCAATGAACGCGCTGAGCTAGAAAGACAGTCTGCTGCAGAACGTGAGCGCCAGGCTGTAGAGAAGGCCCGTGAGACAGAGCGTCAGCATAAAAAAGCCGAAAACCGCTCCGCGGAAATGAACACACTGACGTCAGAGTTTGAACGCCTCTCAGGTGAAGTGCTGGATGCAGTGAGCAGTGCGGCGCAGCAACTCGACCAAACTGCTCGATCAATGTCCACACTTGCTGATGAGAATGCCCACCAGGCCACGGTAGTAGCCTCTGCCTCCGAAGAAGCCAGTATCAATGTACAAATGATTGCTACCGCATCCGATCAAATGGCCAATGTGATCACCGAAATTGCCCAACAAATCGCACACTCAGCACAAATTGCCAACAAAGCCGTTAGCGAGGCCGAATATACCAGTCGCACGATGACGGGTCTGGCTGAAGCCGCCCAGAAGGTCGGCGCCGTGGTTGATCTCATTAAAAACATTGCCGATCAAACTAACCTACTGGCCCTGAACGCGACGATAGAAGCAGCACGCGCAGGTGACGCGGGAAAAGGCTTTTCTGTTGTCGCGTCTGAAGTAAAAAACCTGTCGAGCCAGACTGCTGGTGCCACCGATGAGATAACTGACCATATTGCCGAAATGCAAAATGTGACTGCTGATGCGGTTAAAGCCATTAGCTCGATAGAAAGTACTATTGGCGAGATGAATGAAGTATCTAGCACAATCGCTTCAGCCATTGAGGAGCAGGGTCTGGCAACCAAAGAAATTGCCTCCAATAGTCAGCAGGCGGCAATTGGCACCCAGGAAGTGTCCAGAAATATTATTACCGTTAATGAGACTGCTGGCAAAACAGGAAAGTCGGCTCAAGAAGTGGTAACAGCGGCAACGGACTTAGGGAAACAATCTGACAAGTTAAGCAACGCCGTAAAAAACTTTTTACACAACGTTAAAGCCGTGTAAACTTAAAACCATAAAAAAAATGTGCCTATATGCTTGTAGACGCAATTCCAACTCAATGACACAAGAAAAGCTTGGGGCAACGAACCTAACTATGAACGCTATTGGTAAGAGTGTCAGGGAAGACTTACCACAAACTACCGGTCAGTTTTATCTACTGGCAGAGGATGTCGATAAATCGGCAGAACTACGCCTGCTGTTCAGCGATACTCACTACGCGCTGCAACTGTTCACTGATCCCGCCGATCTCACTCATGCCCTCAACGAACAAGCCTTACCTGCAGGCATCGTCATTCACACCACCTTTACTGACAATGACAACGCCCACGTTGCGGCTATGGCAAAACTGCAACACAACTTTGCTTCACTACCGCCACTTGTTTTTATTAGCGCTAACGACAGTATCAGCAACCGCCTGACAGCCGTACGCGCCGGTGGACAACATTTTTTGAACGAGCCGGTGGATCAAAACTCACTGCGCAAGATACTCGATCAATTGTTGGCAGAGAACAATGACTCACGTCTCTATAAAGTTTTAATGGTTGATGATGACGCTGACCAATTGCGTTCTTATAAAACATCGTTAAAAGATGACAGGTTAATTCTCAAAACTCTCGCCCAGCCACTCGACATTTTAAATACCTTGAGTCACTTTCAAGCCGATGCCATCGTTATCCGCCAGCGCATGTCTGCCTGCTGCGGCGTGGAGCTAGGGCAAGTTGTTCGACAAAACCAGTCCTCGATATCCCTTCCCCTTATTTACCTCTATAACAAGGCCGATGAAAACTTGCACATTGATGCATCAAACGTCGGTAGCGATACTTTCCTTAGTCAATCAATACAACCGAGTCTTCTCATTAAAGCCATCCTTGCCATCGCGCAACGCACAGATGCTGAACGGCAACTCAATCAGCAATTGCAAGAGAGTCTGGGGCGAAGTGACTTTTATAACCTCGCTATGGATCAGCACAACATTGTCAGCATCACCGGTACTGATGGGCGGATTATCGATGTCAACGATAGGTTTTGCACGATTAGCGGTTATCGGCGCGAGGAACTTATCGGGCAAAATCATCGACTCATTAAATCTCAGTTTCATGACAAAGCATTTTATAAAGAGATATGGCAAACCATTAGCACAGGTGAGATCTGGCGCGGAGAAATCTGCAACCTTACCAAAGATGGCAATGAATACTGGGTGAGTTCGACCATCGTGCCCTTTCTTGACCGCAAGGGTAAGCCTTGGCAATACATTTCTGTGCGCACCGATATTACTGCTTTACACCTTAGCGAAGACCGCCTGCATCGCGCACAAAACTTCGCCAACATTGGTACCTGGGACTGGAATATTTGTAGTGGCTACCTACATTGGTCGGAACGTGTCGGCCCCATGTTTGGTTATACAGAGGGGCTTAGAGAAACCAACTTTGAAAATTACACGGCGGCAATACACCCCGACGACCTACCACGGGTCATTCTGGCCATCGAAGATTGTATTGAGCACGGGCTTGAATACAACGTTGAACACCGCATCATCTGGCCCGACGGCTCAGTACGCTGGACTGTCGGGAGTGGTGATGTTATTCGTAATGCCAGGGGCGAGGCTATTCGCATGCTTGGTGTCGTACGCGACATTACTCAGCACAAAGCCATCGAACTGGGTTTACAGCAAGAGCGGCGACGACTTGAAGAAGCCCAGAAAATAGGTGCTATCGGTGACTGGTGGCTCAGTTTTACTGACGCATATCCTCACTACTCCACCGAAGCCTTGCGAATCTTAGGACTAAAGCCCTCGGATAAGCAGCTCACGGCTGAAGAGACCCTGGAAAAAATTGTCCAGAGTGACCGTAAAGCCATAACCAAAGATAGTCGGAAGGTTTTCCGCCAGGGCCATAGCAAGATTGATTTCCGCATTTTTCTCGATAATAACACCGTCCGCTGGGTACAAATGGTACGCCAAGCTACCCGCGATAATGCAGGTAAAGTGACAGGCTTTCGGGGCACGATGCAAGACATTACCGAGCGCAAAGAAGCCGAAAAACAACAGCAACACAACAATCGTATCCTCGAAAAAATCGCCAAAGATGCTCCCCTGTCAGAGACGCTTTCCCTGCTTATTGAGCAGGCTGAAGCAATGCAACCTGACAGGTTTGGCGCTGTGCTCATTACCGATCCCGTCAGTGGCCACTTATATTGCGGCGCCGCACCCAGCCTGCCCCACTATTTAACAACAGCCCTAGATGCACTCAAAATCGATGCCAGTCAGGCCACTCATCCAGAAGCTAGCACTGGCGACATTAGCAACCACCCCGCTTGGCAACGTTTACACACAGTGTCCCAAAATACTGGGTTCTTCATGTGTAGCTCTAAAGTCATCCAGTCCTCTTCCGGACGGTTCCTGGGCCTACTACTGATGTACAGCCGCTCGCCCCAAACCTTGAGCAATAGCTGCGCTTTACTAACCACAGAGCTTGCCCGTTTTGCCGCCATTGCCATCGAGCAAAAGCAGGTATTGTGGTCTCTGGTTGAGGCCAAAGAAGAAGCCGATAACGCCAACCAGGCTAAGTCCCAGTTTTTATCCCACATCACCCACGACTTGCGCACCCCTTTAACCGCGATTATGGGCTTTGGACAGTTATTAGGTATGGACAAAAGCTCGCCCTTAAGTCAACGACAAAAAGACAGTGTCGCTGAAATCAATAAGGCCAGCGAACATCTACTAGATCTTATCAATGACATACTCAACCTCGCACAGATGGAAAGTGGCTTGATTGAGTTAAAGCTGGAAGCCGTCAACGCGCGCGAGTTAATTGCCGAATGTGAAGCACTTATTGCTCCACTGGCCCAAGAGCGCGACATTCATTTCTCCTCACCTCACACAGAGGCTCACGAGCCATTGCCCGACTCCCTTTTCGTCGAGGCAGACCGCAAGCGCCTGAAACAAGTCCTTCTGAACTTACTCAGTAATGCGGTCAAATATAACCGCCACGGTGGCAGCATTACCGTCAACTGCCAGCCCACCGACAATAACCTTCGCATTTTTATCACCGACACTGGCGAGGGCTTGACTGAAAATCAACAAAGCCAGCTATTTTCGGCCTTTGAACGACTCGAGGCTGAAAACACAAACACCAAAGGCAGTGGCATCGGCCTAGTCGTCGCCAAGGGGTTGGTCGAAAATATGTCGGGGACCATCGGTGTTGAGAGCGAACCCGGCAAAGGCTCTACTTTTTGGGTCGAGTTGCCGAAAGCGCTCTCAGTGCCCAAAATAGAAGCCTCAACGCCACTTCAATAACCGCAGCTTGATAGTGGAACTAGCTAACAAAACAGGGTTAAACAACACCCGTCATTTCGCAAAAAGAACTAAAATAAGGCCAAACTTATAGAACCTAAAAAGTAGCAATGGAATCAAACAGCCTAAGCCTAATCGACCTAAAATCAATGAACATACTTATTGTCGATGATGAGGCAGCAAACGTCAGGTTGCTTGAGACATTGCTGGACATATCTGGCTATAAAAATTTAGTTTCGACGCAAGACCCGCGCGATGCCATTGAACTGTGTAAAAACAGAACCATTGATCTCATATTGCTCGATATCAACATGCCCTATATGAATGGCTATGAGGTGATGGAGCAGCTTAAAACCCTCGGGGTTGAGCAACCGGTGGTGCTGGTATTGAGCGCTCAAACAGAACGTGATTATCGCCATCAGGCCCTCGATAGCCTGGCCCTGGATTATGTTGCTAAACCTTTTGACACACACGAGCTACTGTCACGTATTCGCAACCTCTTGGAAGTACGTCGCGCGCAAACCTATATGCGTCATCAAAACCGGCTGTTGGAGAGCGAAGTACACAAGCGTACTCAGGAACTGGTCGACTCGCGTCTGGAAGTAGTGCGCCGCCTGGGTCGTGCTGCGGAGTACCGCGATAATGAAACCGGCCTGCATATTATTCGCATGAGCAAGATAGCCGCGCTCATTGCCAAAGCCAGTGGCATGAATAATGCCCAGTGTGAACTTATACTCAACGCTGCGCCCATGCACGATATCGGCAAGATAGGCATTCCCGACCACATTCTGCAAAAGCCCGGTAAGTTGACCGCTGATGAATGGCACATCATGAAAAGTCATTCGCAAATCGGTGCTGACATACTCAAAGGTGACGAGTCGACACTACTGATAACGGCCCGAGACATTTGTCTATCTCACCATGAAAAGTGGAATGGCTCTGGCTATCCCAATCAATTGGACGGAGAAGCCATTCCGTTAATGGCTCGCATCACGGCACTCGCCGATGTTTTTGATGCTCTGACATCGGTGCGGCCCTATAAGAAAGCCTGGGAGTTGGCCGATGCCCTTAGTCTTATTAACAGTGAAAGTGGCAAACACTTTGACCCCCAGTTAACCGGACACTTTATGTCTGTAGTACCTGAAATTATCGAAATTATGGCCGAATACCCCGAACCTGAGGCTTAACAACCCTGCCACACAAAAGAGCCCTACTTCCTCGGCGTTTTTTTCATCAAGGGCGACAGGCCATCATTGGCTGGAAACTGAACGCCCTTTGCACCATCGGCTTTATTTTTACGCTTACCTTTGTTCTTCGTATTGCGGTGTCGACTCGCACTTTTGTCCTGCCCTTTAATTTTTTTCTTCTTGCCCGCCGCCTTGCCATTGGATTTTAATTTTTTTGGGCCTGTAAATTTCGCCTTTAAGCTTTTTATAGTGCGTCGTTCAAACGCAGTTTCGGTATAACGTTCAATGGCCGCCATTAAATTCCAATCATTGGCACTCACAAAAGAAATCGCCAGGCCCTGCCGCCCCGCTCTGCCCGTGCGGCCAATGCGGTGAATGTAGTCATCAACACTTCGGGGGAAATCAAAGTTAATCACAGTGTCGATATCTTTAACATCCAAACCTCGCGCCGCAACATCACTGGCCACTAGCACCTTAATTTTCCCCTCGGCAAACTGGGCAACCATAAAATTGCGCTCTTCCTGACTCAGCTCCCCATGCAGCACCCCAGCATGAAATTTATGGTAGCGCAGCAAAGCACTTAATTGATCGGCAGTAACACGTTTATTAGTGAAAACAAGTGTTTTTCTCGGGCCCTCTGGCAATGGAACGACATCCGTAGTATCTCTTTGCTCAGGCCTTATATTTTCAGGACTATTGCTTTCGGTATCGACCTGGCGGGGCCTCACTTTGACTTTCGCATTTGCCCAGGGAGATTTATTCTCGTTGCTAGTGACCTGGACTTCATCCGTATCCGGTGTTTCAACTGGCAAGGCTGTCTGCAACGCAGCTGCTTCTTTTCTAACTCTCGCCTTATCCAGGTCAGCCTTAGAATTAAGCAAATGAACTAACAATTTTTCTTTATGGCTTTTATCGTCGCTCAATATTACCTGTTGATGAATGTGTATATGACGACTGCGCTCACTACCCACCATGACTTGTGTGGCATCTTTAAGGATTTCACTGGCGATACGAGTCACACCACTATGGCGAAGCGTGGCCGAGAGCAATAGGGTCTGGCGCTGTGGCGCACAAGCCTCGACGATGGTCAGCACGTCGGCACGAAAACCCATGTCGAGCATATGGTCGGCCTCGTCAATCACTAGAGTTTGTAAAGCCTGCAAGTCAACGCTACCAATTTTGATCAGCTCCACCAAACGACCCGGTGTCGCAATAATAAACTCCGGGTTTTTACGTAAAATCGATTTTTGATATTTAAAATCGCTACCGCCAATAATCACCCCGGCTTGTAAACCGGTGTTTTTACCCAGCTGTGAAAAATGTTTTTCAACCTGCCGAGCAAGCTCTCGGGTCGGCACCAAAACA
>JBFHDT010000014.1:0-15184 GCA_041584575.1 Porticoccaceae bacterium | reverse complement strand
TGGTATTACAGCGGCATGTTAGCAAGACCGATGTAACCAAAGGAGGACGAGTACAGTGAACACATTTGTCGACATAAATAGCGCTCAACGCAGCGAGGGAATAATAGGCGAATCGGGAAGTTATTCTGCGTGTGATAACAGAGGGCATAAGGTTAACGGCGATAGTGGAAATGATGACTTAACAAATAAAAACACCACCAAAAAAAGCGTGTTGAGCCAGTGGCGCAAAGATGTCCGAACGGCACTGGAACGTGACCCCGCAGCACGTAATAGCTTGGAGGTTATCACTACTTACCCCGGCGTTCACGCCATCATGATTCATCGCATCAATCATCGGTTGTGGCTGTGTGGTGCACGTTATATCGCTCGATTATTAGCTTGCATAACACGACTTATAACCAATGTTGATATTCACCCTGGGGCCGTGATCGGCGAGAGTTTCTTTATCGATCACGGTGCAGGTGTGGTGATCGGTGAAACCTCCGTAATAGGCAATGCGGTCACTCTTTATCACGGCGTCACTCTGGGCGGTACAAGCTGGAGTAAAGGTAAGCGCCATCCTAGCCTTGGTAATAATGTCATGGTTGGTGCTGGTGCAAAAATTCTCGGCCCAATTAGTATTGGTAACGGTAGCCGTGTAGGAGCCAATTCAGTCGTTGTTACGGATGTGCCGGAATCATGCACAGTCGTCGGTATCCCCGGCAGGATCGTTAAAGTACGCGAAGCCGGTCGGCAAAATGCCTATGGTGTTGATCTCGACCATCATTTAATTCCAGACCCAGTGGGTAAGCTAATTGCCTGCATGCTACAGCGCATTGAAACGCTTGAAAATCGTGTGGTTCATCTTACTAGCATCACTCAAGGAGATACTGATACTGATGAGATATGTTGCGAACCCGATAATGAAATTTGTGAAATTAACTGTGCGTTCGCCGGTAGGTAGGTATTTTGTTAGTAGTTAAGTGGCACTTATCATTCTACTAGTACCGTACAAATAGACACTGATATTGATTAAACATTGAGGATAAAAATGGATTTATTGAAATTTGAAGGCGGTGACCTTTACTTCGATGATGAAGATAATGAATCAGTTACTGCTTTGCTTGATGAGGCTGCAAATAATTATGGTAGGGCAAGCGGTGATATTGTTTACAGTAAAGAATCGGAAACTTTACTGTTGAGGGCCGCCGCTCTTTCACCTAATAATCTATCCGTTTTAGTGGGCTTATATCGCTTTTACTACTATCAACATCGTTATGAAAATGCTTTGCAGGTGGCCTATCGCGTACTCGAGGTGATTGGTAAAAAGGTCAGTTTTCCAGAATGCTGGAATGATTTAACACTAGATCATATGGGTTTTGGCGCAATGTACTCCATGCAGATGGTGCGGTTTTATTTATTCGCTTTAAAAGGCATAGCTTATTTAAACTTGAGGCTAAAGAGAATTCCTGAGGCGAGGGAAATACTGGATAAAATAGTTGATCTCGATAAGGCGGACAGGATAGGCGCTCAGCAACTACTGGCCCTTATCAGTGCTTGTGAGCCCACCCGGTTTGAGAAAAAAACATTAGTGGCGGAGGAAGTATGATAAACGAAGACGAGTTTTTTGATGACCTTGAAGAGTTGAGTTCAGCAGAAGATTTTCTTGAGTATTTCTCGATTGATTTCGACCAGAAAACTGTTTATGTCAATCGTTTGCACATTATGCAACGTTTTCACGATTACCTGCATAAAGTCGGCGAATTACCCGAGCAGGCAGATGCTCTTTCGGGATTGTACAAAACTCTGCTAACACAAGCTTACGAGGACTTTGTTGCTTCGGATGCACAAACTGAAAAAGTATTCAAAGTTTTCCATACGGACGAACCGCAGGTTGGTTTTGTGTCGGTCGATCAGCTCCTGGGTTCTTAACAATGCGCCCCGAATACGAATATGGTTCTCATGTGCGTCTGATACGAACCGTCCGTAATGACGGAACCTACCCAGGGCTTGAAGTGGGTCAGGTTTTGATTCCAAGGGGCAGCGATGGCTTTGTTCATGATGTCGGTACGTATTTGCAGGATCAATTAATTTACCGGGTTAATTTCGTTGCTGCGGGGCGTACCGTGGGCTGCCGTGGCGAAGAGCTGATTGCTGCTGACCGTGAATGGCTGTCGAACGAGTTTGAATTTAGAGACCGAGTAGTAGCCAATCAAGATATCTCCGTTGGCAGTGAATTAATAGCCCGCCGTGGCGATGAGGGTGAAGTTGTTAAGGTTGTACGTGAATCTGATACGAGTTTTCACTATCACATACGTTTTCATCAACGCACTTTTACAATGCCGGAATCGGTTTTGAGTGGCAAATGTTGAATTTAATATTTTGGATGGTTGAGCTGAACTGGGTAAGGGCAAATGACTGAGGTCTGTAACGACGTTACATCGACAGTGCCAATGATCGATAAGACAACTCATCGATACCACCTGTTAGTTGTGGCTCAAGAGCAGTTTGGTCGTAATGTTACTGAACTTGATGATGAACAAAGGCGACAGGCTGAGCGGGTTGCTGCACGTAAATCTGCTATTGAAGATAAAGTGCTTAGTACAGAAATGGCGGTAGGAGTTATGATTCCAGAAAGTGTACTGGGCGAAGCCATAGAGAAGGTGAGGACGCGCTACGACAGTAAAGATGAGTTTGAGCAGTCAATAATTGCGAATGGTTTAAACCTTACCTCATTACGTAAAGCTATTGCACAGGAGCTAAAAGTCGATGCCGTGATGGATCGTGTGGCAAGCCAAATTCCCGCGACCGACGAAACCGATGCCTGCCTTTATTACTACGTGAATAAAGACAAATTTAAACGACCGGAAACACGCACAGCCAGCCATATTCTCATTACTATCAACGATGATTACCTCGAGAACACTCGCGACAATGCTCAGAAAAAAATCAATGAAATAGCCGTGCGCTTGAATAAAAAAAAGTACAGCTTCAGCGATCAGGCAAGTAAACACTCTGAATGTCCAACTGCCATGAATGGCGGCTTGCTGGGTAAAATTAAAAGAGGTGTTTTATTCCCAGAACTAGAACGGGAACTATTTAGTCTAAAAGCAGGTGATTTAAGCGCTGTTATTGAAACGGAGGTGGGGCTTCATTTGCTTTTCTGCCATAAAATTGAACCGCCTGGTGTTATGCCCCTCGAAGAAATATTACCACGTCTTTGTGAGAAATTAACCCTCGACGCCCGTGAAAAATATCAGCGTCAATGGCTTAGCAGGATATTAAAAACGGGTACTTCAGAAGCAACGGATGGGGTGACTTAATGATGGCCGAGACTGTTACAACAGAGAATGCTCATTGCTCCTTCTGTGGTGTAGAGCAAAGCGCTAGTGTGCCATTGATAGCGGGCAATGACGGTAGAATTTGTGAGGACTGTGTGACCTTAGCCCACCAGGTTGTCAGCAGTTGGGGAGGGCGAAATAAAAGCCAATCAGTTGCGGAAAATCTACGCACACCACAGCAGATTAAAGATTTTCTTGATGACTATATTATCGGTCAAGACAATGCGAAAACAACGCTAGCGGTCGCCGCGTATAACCACTACATGCGTTTACTCAACCAGGAAAGTCACACCTCACTTTGTGCTGATAACTATACAGAGCTGGAGAAATCCAATGTATTAATGGCTGGTCCTTCCGGAACGGGTAAAACACTGTTGGTTAAAACATTAGCGAAAATTATTGGCGTGCCCTTTGTGGTTGCCGATGCCACAACGCTCACTCAGGCGGGTTATGTGGGTGACGATGCCGATACTATTTTGCAGCGCTTATTGGAAGCTGCGGGTGACGATGTACAATTGGCTCAGTGGGGTATTGTTTACATTGATGAAATAGACAAGATTGCCCGTAGCAGTGATAACGCTACAGCAGTACGCGATGTTTCGGGCGAAGGCGTACAGCAGGCCCTGCTAAAAATGGTCGAGGGCAGCGAAGTTCGACTTACAAAGTCTAACGGGAGACAGCAGGGTCGAGATGACAATGAAAAAACCATTGATACCACTCACATTTTGTTCATCGTTGGTGGTGCCTTTGCAGGTCTTGAAGCGTTGATCGGCAAGCGGATAAAGCCTGAAACGCGCAGCATCGGTTTTCAAGCCTCCTATGACGACGAATCTGAAAGTGAGATTGAAGAACTGCTGAGTGCCATGCGACCTGATGACCTTCAGCGCTTTGGTCTAATTCCCGAGTTTATCGGTCGCTTTCCTATTATTACTTTCTTGCAGGCCCTCGATGTAGATGCTTTATTGCGAGTGTTGCAGGAGCCTCGTAATGCACTGATCAAACAATATGTCAAGTTATTCTCCTATCAGAATGTAGAGCTGGTGTTTACCGATGCGGCCCTTAAACATATTGCGCAGGAAGCAGTAGATCGCAATACCGGAGCTCGCGGTTTACGCGGTGTGCTTGAATCGATATTGCGCAATACTATGTTCAGTATGCCATCAAAAGAAACACTAAAAAAATGTGTTGTTGATGTGCGAACAGTTGGTGATAAGGTTGACGTTTTTGTCGATGAATTTTTTAATCAGGCCTCGGGTTCTATTGCAAAATCATCTGACGATAGCCCGCTAGCCGCTGTGAGTGAACCTGGTTAAGAAACCTTTGGTTAAGCCAGCTGTATTTAAATTTCGCAAGAAAAGACTATCTTAAGCTATGACAGTAGATGCGCCTTGTTTACAGCAAGGTATCGAATTAATCGACTGGCATTAAATAATTTTTAATGCGTGATGATTCAGAATACCCGTTATTAAATAATTGGATACATAGCATCGTTGGCGGTAATAGAGGTCGCCGGCCTTATGCGGTTACAGCAATAATATTTCTCGGCGCGTGGCGTTTCCTCTTACTACTTCAATTCTCTGTAAGATGGCGGTTGAAAACCTGAAGCTTATCGGCCCGATAAATGAGCGAATCGTACTAGGCTGATCGACAATGAATATGCGCCGGTATGTTATGACACCTGGCCTGCTTTATCTTGAGTGTCAGTAGTTACACTATTTTCCAGAAATGTGCTTTTCCAGGCTGTGAAACCTCCCTTAAGGCTATAAACAGATTTAAAGCCTACTTTACTGAGTAATTCTGCCAGGTCTTTACTGCTAATACCTTGATAGCAATACACAATGATTGAACGATTGTAATCTTTTTTCTTAATCAATGATTCGGTCAGTGAATCGTGGGCTAGCATGGCACCGTCGATATGTTGCTCTTTATAGGAATGAGTGTCGCGGGTATCGAGTAGAATAGGGCCATGGGTTTCGATAATTATCTTTGCCTCGTTTGGGGAAACCTCTATTACGTGACTCATGGCTAACTCCTTGGGGTAGATAGTTTATGGCTTAAGCTATATGGTGCTGATATCTATGAATAGAATGCCGCCAGCATTGGAAAGTGCTGTGTACTGCACCTTCCCGCTGCTTGTCTTACCTGTAAAAAGAATCAGGCGGCCAGCGCCTCGCTGAGGCCAAAGTCTTCAGCAATTAATTCGAACCAGGCCTTTAGTCGCTCCTCAGTGAGTTTTGCCTGATTGTCGAGATCAAGCGCAAGGCCTACGAACTTGTCATCGACAATGGCTTCTGAGTGGTCAAATTCATACCCATCTGTCGGCCAGGCACCGACCACCTTGGCACCGCGCTCAATTAGAAAATCATACAACTCTAACATAGCGTCCAGGAATTCATGGGCATAGCCTATCTGGTCACCCAGGCCATAAATAGCCACTGTTTTACCTGTAAAGTCAGCATCCTCCAACTTGGGTAAAAACTCTTCCCAGCTTTCATTTTCGCACTCCGCAGATAGTCCCGGTAATAATCCATCGCCAAGAGTGGGTGTGCCAAGAATAAGATATTCGTAGGTGGTGAGATCTTCAGCCGTGATGCGGTTGACATTTAGTGGGGCTGCAACGGTGTCATCGTCGAACATTTTTTTAATCATTTTCGCTACTTTGCGGGACTTGCCCGTGTCGCTACCGAAAAAAAGTCCAATTTTTGCCATTATAAAGTCCTCAAGGTGAATAAAATCTTTCTGTTTGCACTTTATTAACAGAAAGAATTTCGCTGTGTTCATCCTCTTTATTGCAGAACCCGTGCCATTTGTTGATTCTGGGATTTTTTCTAAGTTATTGAAAAATAGAATTTTCGGATGGGCCTTTGTCGTCTTTAAACAAGCTTGTTGGATTGTCGACATAACAAAATTCACCTGCCCTTCGGCATTGTGATGTTTACGACAAAGCGCATTGCTTGATTGTAAGGCTTACATGAGTGCTGGGTGGACAGTTGCACCTTGATCGACATTAATACCCTTAATCAATGCGGGGCACTGTTCAAGCCGGCCTTTCAATAAGGTAAAGACGTAAGGTAATAGTGCGGCGGAGAGGGCGGCAGAGGCCGTGCGTGGAACCGTGCCGGGTAGATTGGTAACGCCGGCATGTATCACCCCTTCGTCGAGATATGTCGGCGCACTGTAATCCGTGGCGCGCATGGTTTCTATGCAGCCACCCTGGTCAATGGAAATATCAACGATAACAGAGCCTTTAGGCATGGAACGCACCATGTCGCGGGTAATTAATTTCGGTGCAGTAGCGCCGGGAATTAATACCGCGCCGATGAGTAAATCGGTATTTTCAAGGGTTTTGTTCAGCGCATGTCGGCTCGGATACAGGGCGGTAATATTAGCTGCGATAGCGCGAACTTGTTTCAAGGCCTGGGGATTAATATCAAACACCGTGACATTAGCACCCAGTGCCGCAGCTTCCATAATGGCGAAGGTTCCCGCTGTGCCCGCACCTAGCACCGTCACATTTCCGCGTTCCGTCGCTGTGGCACCACCCAGTAAGACGCCTCTGCCCCCTGTACCGTTGACGGTGTCGCCATGCAGCCAATAGGAGGCACTTTGAACGGCAACGCGACCAGCAATTTCACTCATTGGCGACAGTAAAGGTAACTGCTTGCCTTCTGCTACGGTTTCAAAGGCTATGGCTCTCAGGCCAATATTCTGTAATTGTTTGAGTAGACAGGGATTAGCGGCGAGGTGGAGGTAACAAAAAAGGTGATGTTCTTTCCGTAGATATTGTAAATCTGTGGTTATCGGTTCTTTGACTTTGACAATGAGCTCCGCTTGCCCATACAGCGCTTCGGGGGATGCGCATATGACCGCGCCAGCATCACCATAGTTGAGATTGTCGTAGCCACTGAGTAGACCGGCATTCGATTCGACAAATACCTCGCCGCCTTTGTCGACGATTTCTGCGACAGCCGAGGGTAACAAGCTGACCCGGCCTTCCATTACTTTGGTCTCTTTGGGGATGCCCAGTTTTAACATCGCGGGTTCTTTTCCCTCGGAATTATTCGTCGTCATCATCTTCGTCGAGCACGCGGGTGATTTTGCGATAGATCTCGATACGATCTCCGTCGTTGACGGTGGTGTCGAGTTTGGCCAGCTTGCCGAATATACCGACGCGTTGGGTCTTGAGATCGATATGGGGAAAGCGCTGGGTAATGCCGGAGGCCTGAATCACATCCTCGATACAGGCATTGTCATCAATATTAATAGGTAACCATGCCTGACGGTTATCCTCTGTGTAGGCAACACTTACGTTCATGGTTTTCTCCTGTTTTCTTAATCGGGTGAGGCGCAGTCATTTTATTCAGCATGGCGTTTTAGGCAGTGGGGGTTAGGTAAGTTGTGGATTGGGTTCCAGTGTTACCAGTTGCTCTTTCGCAGGCTTTTTAAAACGTTTATCGAGTAGGCGTTTTAAGGCTAACAATAAGCCCAGTATTAAAAATCCGCCGGGGGGCAGGGCTAAAATCAGCACGCCTTGATAATCCTCCATTAGCACAGTTTCCGCCCAGTGCATTTGTTCACCGAGTAATAATGATGCGTGAGCAAATAGAGTACCGCTGCCGATAATCTCCCGGGTAGCGCCAACAACCACGAGTACCCAGCTAAAACCCAAACCCATGGCAAAAGCATCGACGATGGCATGGCCTATGCTTTGGCGTGAAGCAAAGGCTTCGACCCGCCCGAGAATGGCGCAGTTAGTGACAATCAAGGGAATGAACAGACCGAGTACTTTGTACAGCTCGTGCATCCAGGCGTTGAGAAACATGTCGACCAGTGTGACAACGGTGGCAATAAGGACGATAAACACCGGAATACGCACCTGAGGGGTAATAGAGTCTTTTAACAGGGAGACCAGCAGGCTTGCGGCTACCATTACAGCGATGGTGGCCAGCCCCATACCCAGGCCATTAGTCGCCGTGGTGGTGACAGCTAATAGTGGGCAAAGGGCTAGCATTTGTTCCAGAGCAACATTGTTGTTCCAGAAGCCGTCATTAAAAATTTGTTTATAGGTGGGTTTGTCCATCAGTTTTACCTCGAGCTTCTGCTTTTGCGGCAATCTCGTTTTGGTAGAGCAATAGCGCTTTATGAACCGCGGTAACCACTGCTCTTGGGGTGATGGTGGCGCCCGTAAATTGATCGAAATCGCCGCCATCTTTACGCACATGCCACTGCTTTTCACTGGTGTTAGCTAGCGACCGGCCATTAAACGCCGTGATCCACGGATCTTTCGCAAGCTCGATCTTATCGCCAAGCCCTGGGGTTTCAGTGTGGCTAATCACCCGTACGCCAAGAATCTCACCCTTCGCTGTGAGGCCAACAATGAGACGAATATCACCGCTGTAACCACGGCCCGTGCTTTCAAAGGCGACGCCGCTGGTTTTGCTTTTTTTAATAGCGACGTAGGCAGGCACTATTTGTTTCGAATAATCTGGGTCATTGACCCTAACGACTTCAATAAGTGGATTGTTGTCATAGAGGTGGTGTGGCAAAACCTGTTGTAACAGTGTCAGGCGGTCTTCTTCAAAGCGTTGGGCAATGGGCTCTTGCGTTCTGCTATGGCCCAGTAGTATGAGTATGCTGACCAGAAAACACACACCACCTAATAGGCCCGCGTGATAGCCAACACGCTGTCGATAACTAGGATTGGCGACGGGTGTCGTTGATCTTTCCATTTAAGGTCTCTCCGGTTTTACAAGGGGATTTTTCTCTTTACCCTGACCGGACTTGCCTTCGCTTACCGAGTTGGGTTGAAGACTGGGGTGAGCAGTTGACTGCCTGCTGATTTTGCGCCGATGCCCATAAATGCGGGGTCGACAGTAAAGATCAATTAAGGGTGTTACGGCATTCATGATCACTACCGCAAAGGCCACTGCTTCGGGGTAGCCGCCCCAGGTGCGAATGATGAACGCCAAAGCACCACAGCCTGCGCCAAAGATAAGTTGTCCCAGGCGGCTGCTTGGCGAGGTGACTAAATCGGTGGCAATAAAAAACGCACCGAGTACCAGGCCACCGGATGACAGATGAAACAGCGGAGGGGCATAGCGCTGTGGATCGATCGTTTCAAACAGGCTGGCAAGTATCGCTACACAGAGCAGCATTGAGATGGGGATATACCAACGAATAATGCGTAAAGCCAATAACCAGATGCCACCAAAACTCAGCAGAAGTGCAGAAGTCTCCCCCATACTGCCGCTGCTGGCACCCCATAAGGTCGATGCTGGCGACACTCTATCGCTGGATAGTATCTCAGTTGCGTTGAGGCCCTGGCTGAGTGCGGTTTTAAGGTGTCCAAGGGCGGTGGCACCCGTGCTGCCATCGGCAGGTACCTGGTGATTAAAAATAATGCCGATACTATCGATCAACCCCGGTGCCTGGGCACTGTTAATGGGCAGTACATGTGCCCAGGTGGTCATCTGCACCGGGAAAGAAATCAGTAAAGCGGTGCGCGCTAACATAGCCGGATTAAATAAATTGTGGCCGATACCGCCGTAAAGGTGCTTACCAATAGCGATTGCAAAGGCGCTGCCCAGCACGCCAATCCACCACGGAGCCCAGGGTGGCAAGCTCATGGCTAGAAGCCAGCCGGTTAGCAGGGCAGAGCTGTCGCTAAGCCGAGCAATGAGCTGGCTTTTTTTGCCGCGGATAATGAGACAAATCGCCTCCGTGATTAAAGCGCTAAGGCAGGTGATTACCCACAGCACAAGGGAGGGCCAGCCAAATAAATAAAAACCAAAAAGTGTTGCGGGTAGCAGAGCGTAGCAGACCTGGCGCATCATCCAGTCGACATTGAAGCGGTCGTGGGCGTGGGGTGAAGCGATGGGATCAATCATGACCGGCTGCATGTGTCGTGGTATTTGTCATGGCTACAGGGTTTCCGTTTCAGCTGCGTCGGCGATTGTATTGCTTTGTACCTCTGAACCGGCTTGGTTTTCCCTTGCATTAGCCGCTGCAGCTTTAGCCTCTCGCGCTTTCTTATTAGCTTCAGCTTTCGCTTTCTTTGCCGCTGCTTTAGCGGCTTTTTCCGCGGCCTTTATGGCGGCCTCTCTTATCAGTCGTTGTTCTTTCGACGCTGATAAATCCCGGGTGTATTCGAGTTTTCGCTGTTCGAGGGAACGCAGGCTGAGCTCGCCTTTGGCATATTGGAAATAGTGCACTAAAGGAATATGGGAGGGGCAGACATAGGCGCACGAGCCACAGAGGATACAATCGGCCAGACCGTAATCCTGTGCGCCATCAAGGTCGTCAGATTTCGCACGAGAGGCAATTTCCAGAGGCATCAGTCCCATTGGGCAGGCGGAAACACAACGGGCACAACGGATACAGGGCGATGAAGGGGTGGCGTTGACTTCGTCGCTCGCGAGCGCCAGTAGTCCCGATGAACCCTTGGTTATAGGCGCATTCAGTGAATGAATAAGCTGACCCATCATTGGCCCACCCATTAACAGCCGAGCTGGATCATGGCTTAAGCCACCGCACTGTTCAATTAAATCGCGCATGGGCGTACCGATTAGTGCCTCTATATTTTGCGGGTTTTTAACGGCCCCGCCGGCAACAGTGACTACCCGAGAAATAAGCGGCAAGCCCCCGCGCAAACTCTGACTAATGGCACGCGCGGTAGCGACGTTGTGCATAATTACACCGATATCCGAGGAGCGCCCGCCGCTGGGTACCTCTCTTCCTGTCACGGCATGTATTAACTGTTTAGCAGAGCCCATGGGGTAGCGGGCGGGTACAACTACCACGTCAATATCACTAAAGCTCTCACACACTTTAGTCATGACCGCGATGGCTTCAGGCTTATTGTCTTCTATACCGATGGATGAGCGGGGGGCGCCGGTGATGTAGGCAATCAGACGTGCTCCGTTGATGATATCCTCGGCCCATTCCCGCATGAGTAAATCGTCTGCTGTTAAATAGGGCTCGCACTCGCTACCGTTGAGTAAAACACGTTCAACTTTCTGTCGGCTTTTATTTAATTTCACTGCGGATGGAAAAACCGCTCCACCCATACCGACGATGCCAGCATCGGCAATACGTTTTGCTAATTGTTCGGGCGGTTCTTGAAAAAGATCGCCGTTGGTTTTACCCGTATCGATGTTCGTAACTGGCTTATCGTCGCCGTCACTTTCAAGAATAATGCCGGGTGCCAGTAGGCCGATCGGGTGGGGCACCTGAATGTTTTCGATGGCGACGATGACACCGGAGGTGGGGGCGTGAACGGGTGCTGACACATTACCTGCAGATAGTGCTAGTGGCTGGCCCTTTAATACTTTATCGCCGATTTTAACGATAGGCTCGGCTGCCGCGCCAGCATGCTGGCGCAAGGGCAAATAAAGCTGTGGTGGTAAAGAAGCATATGCAATGGGCTTTTCAGCAGTATGCTGCTTATGGAGCTCGGGATGGACACCGCCTCGTGGGGAAAATAACTGGGAAAGCTTAAACATAAGCTGTTTTTCTCCTCCTGCGAGCGCTGTGTTCTTTAGCGGTATTTTTCAAACCGTGTTGTTGAAACCAACCGTTATTGCAAAGACGGGGTTTAAAATAAGACATGTCAGGCCACCAAACGCGGCCATTGCCAGTTTTCTACGTTCACCGACTCTGGTGAGAGTTCGATGCAATCTTCGGGGCAGGCCTCAAGACAGTCCCCGCAGCCGGTACAGGCGGCTGCAAAAACGCTATGCATTTGTTTGTTGGCACCCATAATGGCGTCGGTAGGGCAAACTTTGTAACACCGTGTGCATCCGGTGCACCTGTCTTCAACGATGTGTGCGATCAGTTGTCCTTTTATTTCACTGACATCGAGATCAACACCCAGCATCTCTGCCAGAGTGTCTGCCAGTTGACGTCCACCGGGAGGGCAGCTGGTGACCGGTGCCTGGTGCTTGGCTATGGCTTCGGCAGCAGGTGCGCAGCCAGCGAAGCCACATTGCCCACATTGCGTGCCTGGCATTAAGTTCTGAATTTCCAGTGCGAGGGGGTCTTCCTCAACAGCCAGGAAACGATCGGCATAGGCTAATAAGGTGCCTATCGATAAGCCTAAAAGGGTCAGTACACCGAGGGCAAGATACATAGTGTTCTCCTTATGGCGAGATTTGCCGAGTTCATGTCAGCGTGGGAAGTACAGTTGTGAACTGAGCTTTAAACAAGTCCGGAAAATCCCATAAAAATCATTGATAACAAACCTGCCGTCACCAGGCCAACGGGAGCGCCATCAAATACTTCTGGCACATCGGCCATAGCCAGGCGTTGACGCAATCCACCAAAAATGATCATCACCAGTGTGAAGCCCAACGAAGCACCCAGCCCGTAAACGAAACTTTGAAAAAAGTTGTGTTGTTCACTGACGTTAATCAAAGCGACACCTAAGACGGCACAATTTGTGGTAATGAGTGGCAGATAAATACCCAGAGCTTTATACAGCGCAGGGCTTATTTTTCTCGTCACCATTTCTGTGAATTGCACCAGCGCGGCAACCACTAAAATGAAAGTCAGGATACGAAGAAATTCAATATTGAATGGCACCAACAAGTAAGTTTGTAATAGCCAGCTACAAACCGAAGATAAGGTCAGTACGAAAGTCGTTGCCAGGCCCATGCCTATGGCCGTGTTTAAATTATTGGATGCGCCCATAAAGGGGCACAGGCCGAGAAATTTGACCAGAACAACATTGTTGATCAACACCGTGCCAATAAATAAATGAAGGTATTCCATGGTCTAATTCGAACGCCCCGTCTCAATTTTTCCAGTGCTGCATGAGAAATAGTATCGCTTATGCAGTAAGTTCTTGGGGTTTTGCAGGAAGCGTGCCACTGATTGACTTTCGATAAGCAGAAAATAAATATGCATCATTTCAAGTAGTTGATACGTTGTTGTACCGGCGTCGAGATAGTGATTGTCGTATTTGTTACAAAAACCGGCGATAGCTAAGCTAAGCTATGTTATCTGTCCTACATAATGGTCTGGTATGAACAATAGATTATTGACTTTATCTAAAGTAAACAGCAGCTTGGCATTTATTAATGCAGTGGCGCAAAAGTTGCTTGCTGCTTATAGGTAATACTGAGAGAGTAACAAGTGACCGCTAATGATGAGAATAGAGAAACCCCAAGGTTTTATTCATAGCTGGTGTGCGTATACCAGCACTATTTTAAGTAGGTGAGACAATGCCTAATTATCGGTTTCCCAATACTTCAGATTCTGGGTCGGCAGATAAGGCCACTCTGGATAAATCGTTAGAGCCAGAGTATAGAGAAAGTAATGAAAACACTGCGCGAAATTTAGCTGCACTGGCTAATCTGGGAGCGGGAAAGTTAGAGAACTCCGTATTTTTACAGGCTGTTGAAAATGCACCTGTAGCAATATCAATTACCGATCTTCATGCAAATATACTCTATACCAATGCTGCTTTTTGTGATGTTACTGGTTATGAACTTGATGAAGTTATTGATAATAATGAGTCCATTCTTTCCAATAAAGCGACACCGCGCCTTGTTTATCAGGCTTTGTGGGGGCGGCTGTGGCAAAAAAAATCCTGGTCGGGTCTGCTCGTTAATCGACGTAAGGATGGCAGTTGTTATCTGGCGGAATTAACTGTTGCGCCTGTTCTTGACGAAGCGGGGGAGGTTATTCATTACCTGGGTATGCATCGGGATGTGAGTGATGTGTATTTTCTCGAACAGAGTGTTCGCAATCAAAATAAATTGCTGGAAAAGGTGCTCGACCAGGCACCGGCAGCAATTGCCATGCTCGGTGAAGACAAGCGTGTGATGATGAGTAACAGAGCCTATCAAACAATGGCCGATGAACTTTCACCGAGAGCCCCCGCGGATGTTGTCTTGCGCGCCTTGGAAGATAGCTACCCGGATCTCCTCAAAGACGGTGCTAGTTTCGAAAATCAGGAGATTGGGCTCGACCTTGGTGGCAGTCATTACCGCTGGTTTAATTGCTTCGGCAATTGGGTAAAAACAGAAACGGAAGGCGCGGAGGCCTTTTTTGAACGCTCTGAGCAATGCCATTTGCTATTGGTTGTTATTGACATTACAAAAATGCGCAATAGGCAGCAAGAGTCTCAAATGAATGCTCTGCGCGTACTGATGGCCGAAGAAGAATTACTTGAGGGTATGGAAGAGGCGTTTAGTGGCGCCATTCACCAGCTAGAGGGGCCGGTTAATCTACTTGATGCCGCTTTGGCGATACTGGCGCGCAAGCAAAATAACGACGATGGTGCGTTGGTAGAGGCACTGATTCAAGCGCGAGATGCAGGGGTTCTAGCATTGCAAGATATGCAGAGGAGTATTCCTGTAAGACCTAAAGAATCAAAGGCGCCCGTCAATATCAATCAAGTTTTACGTGAAGTGATTAGCATAGCCGTTAATCGACTACTCGCTAATGGGGTGGTAATCGAGTGGAAGCCTGCTGTGCATTTACCAGCGGTAATGGGTGCGGAGCAACGCTTGCGCTCACTATTTAAGAAATTATTAGATAATGCGATTGATGCAGTGAGTACGCGCAACATCGACTTACGGGAAATAAATTTGTGTACCAGAGTCGAAAATAACAACGTTATTATTGAGGTGACAGATAGCGGCGACGGTATTGCTCCAGATTTGGCAGTAAAAGTATTTGAGCCTTTTTATAGTACCAAACCACCTGGGCAACGTTCGCGGGGTATGGGCCTGTCTCTGGTTCAGGAAATTGTTAATGAACACCTGGGAACCGTTGAGGTAGACCGGCATTACCAACAGGGTTGCCGGATGCGTGTAATTCTGCCGGTATCATTATGATTTCCTATTGTCATCCATTCTTGT
>JBFHDT010000013.1:0-15364 GCA_041584575.1 Porticoccaceae bacterium | reverse complement strand
GACCTCCTATTCATTGTTATCATCAACAGGTATTTACAGTAGCAAAGTGTAGCCGCAGATGTTCAATAAGCGGTTATTGATGACAAGATAAAAGGAATAAGTATAGCAAGTGGCTTACATGATCTTGCGCTTACAGCGTCTTACGATTGTGGTGGCGACAAACCATTGACCGAACAGCTAACACTTAACCGCAGAGTACGGGAATAACACCCTACGCTCTGAATCTTGCAGAGCTTGACGAGTGGCTTGAGTAAGGAGTGGGCTAACGCGGCGGTAGTATCTCGAGATGAGAGGTATCGACCTGTGCTTTTTCGACGGAGCGCTTTTCTTTATCGTGCAAAATCTCACCACCACCGGGTTCCAGGGCCAGCGCACTGATATCAACCTCAACGGCTTCCACATTTGCACGCTCATCGGGGCGCAACACATCACTACCCGCCGGGGCCAGCGACAGGCCGCCGTCAGTATTCACTGATTTAGTGCCTGATTCAGCGGGTGGCTCGTCGGGAGAACCCGCTACTGGGGCTTTTGCTACAGCCTGTGCAGCTGGTGCCTCCTCCATCTTGACCGGGCGCAACTCGGCAAGCGCGCCAATTTTCAACAGCGCCTGTTCGTACTTTCTGGCACTGACCTCATCCAGATTGCGACGAATCGCGGTCGGGCGACCCGAAAATAACTTCTCAACCTGCGCTGCCTCAAGCTTAAACAGGCCGGCCAGGCGCTCTTTCACCTCAGCGACGGCCTGCCCGGCTACAATGTCACCCCGAAAAAAAACATCAAACTGTTGAGTACTCATTCTTATCTACTCCACACCAAGCCAACAAGCTTCGTATTATTGATGAGCGCAAGAGGTATTTCAGTCACTCGGTTCTCAATTTCCGGTCACACCGACAACGTTTTGCCAGGCCAGCACAGTCCAAACCACGACAAACAGCAACATACTGAGCATTACCGCCGCCGATGCCTGATCTTTGGCGCGCCCTGCCAGCTCGGCCTTTTCAGGGGACGCCAGGTCGACCACGGCTTCAATTGCAGAATTGAGCAACTCCACTATCAATACGATAAACATAACTCCAAATAAGAGAACCAGATCCAACGCCGAAGCGGCGATGTAAAGGCCCAGTGGTGACAGGACAATCACCAGAAACACCTCAACCCGGAAGGCTTCCTCATAACGAAAGCAGGACTTTAAGCCCTGTAGAGAGAAACCCGTTGCACCCACCAAACGTCGGTACAACAAAGACATAAGCCCACCCTCAGTTTTATGCATAAATACTGACTCACGTGTACATTGCGTAAAAACCCACTGATCAACTAGGGTTGCGAATTGATACGTTGGTCCATCTCCAGCGCTGGCGATGCCTCTCGTGGTCTACCAACCACGCGCGCCGGCACGCCAGCCACCGTGGTGTGCGGACTCACCGATTCAAGCACTAAGGTACCGGCGCCAATTTTCGCGCCCTCACCAACATCGATATTGCCGAGAATTTTTGCCCCTGCAGCGATCAGCACGCCGCTGCGGATTTTCGGGTGGCGGTCACCCGTCTCATTACCAATACCACCGAGAGTAACCGCATGGAGCATCGACACATCATCCTCAACAACAGCCGTTTCGCCGATAACTAGACCCGTGGCGTGATCAACCATGATCCCACCACCAATTTGCGCACCGGGGTGAATATCGACGCAGAACACCTCCGAACAAAGACTTTGCAGGTGAGCCGCCAGTGACTCGCGATTATTGCGCCAGAGATAATGGGCGACACGGTGTACCTGCAGGGCGTGAAAACCCTTGAAATACAAAATCGGCATGGCGTATTTGTCACAGGCAGGGTCACGCTCGCGATGAGCAAGCAGGTCACGACGCATTTTTTCGCCAATACTGCCATCGTTTTCAAGGGCCTCGGCAAAGACCTGGCGAATGGCCAGTTTTGAAAGTGCCATATTGCCAAGCATTTCAGCCAGGTTATAACCGAGAGCTGTTTCGAGGGAATCATGACTTAATATTGCAGAGTGAAAAAAACTCGCCAACACGGGCTCATCTTTTGAAAAGTCATGGACTTCGTCACGGATTTCTTGCCAGAGGGTGTTGGGCTCGGGGGACATAAGCAGGTGGCACTCGGGGCATCATTAGCAATAGTTGCAGGGGCGAAATATGGCCGAAAGACGCTGTAGATTCAACACTGGGAACCAATAAAACGGGAATAAATCTCATCAAGGTTTTCGAGAATAGCCTCTTGCAGGCAGATATCCGTATTTTCGATCAGCGGGTACAGTACATCCAGGGTCAATGCCTGTTCGCAAATAGAGGCCAGGGGACGGAAGCTTAAATGCCAGGGCTCTGGCGCCACACCGCCGGTTTTACCACCAGTCTCGACCTCGGTATAAGGGCGAAAGAATTCTGTTTTGCCACGACTTATCAATGCATCTAGCCAGCGGGAGCAGTCCGCAAAAGGCCCGCCCTCGGCATATTCATCTGGGGTCAACTGCAGCTCATAATTGTCATTCACCGCAGCGCTGTCCCAGATATCCATATCACTGCCCCAATGATGACGAGACGCCCCCGGCAAAGCTGACCAACGCAGCATCGCGAACACTTTATCTCGCTCACTCAGTTCTGCCATAGCCACCAATTCTCCATCATCACCAACAACCGGTCGCTCACCCCGCGCCTTAGCATTCCAAATGACCAACTGCCGGTCGAAAGAGCGGAAAGCGCTAGCCAGGCGCAAGGCTATACCTTCTTCAGCCGCCTGCTCAACGAGTAAAAGATAAGCTGCCACCACATCGCGATGTAAAAAATGACCGGGAAAAACCTCCTGTAAATGGCTCTGTGACTGACCGGTTAATTGCGCGATATTTAGCGGCTTCGCCTTGAGTGAAGCAGGCCTGGGGGACACAAGCTTGGATGAAACAGAGTCCATTGATCCTCACAATTATCTAGCGATTCAATCAGGAGAATAGCGCAATATTCGATACATCGCTCGATTCCAGCAACCGCCAGCCCATAACCGACTAGCCCAGGCCACATCGACAAGCTGCTAATAGTTGCTAAGATCCTCGACAGTTACCAACGGATATTGTGATGTTTCAATTCTGGCAATTGCTCGCTGGCTTGGGCGTTTTTATTTTCGCCATGAAAATACTCGAGGAAGGCTTACGCGGTTTAAGCACTCGCCGGCTGCGCAATCTACTACGTCACCACACTCACTCACCCCTGCAAGGTGTATTAGTCGGCACTATTAGCACAGCATTTTTACAGAGTAGCTCTCTGGTCAGCCTGTTTGTACTGGCCTTTGTCGGCTCGGGTATTTTACCGCTGCACAATGCCTTGGGCATTATTTTTGGTGCCAACCTGGGCACCACACTGACGGGCTGGCTGGTCACCGCCATCGGTTTCAAATTGCATATGAGCGACTACGCTCTGGTATTGATTGCCCTTGGCTCTCTCGCTTACGTCACCTTTAAAAACGAATCCTCCCGCTACCACCAGGCCTCCTTAATATTCGGCCTTGGCTTGCTCTTGCTGGGGCTTACCTGGATGAAAGACAGCATGTCTTTTCTTAGCGCCCAGGTGGATGAGAACTGGTTTCGCGACTATCCCCTCGTTATTTATTTCATTGGTGGTATCGTATTTACCGCACTGGTGCAATCCAGCTCCGCCACCATGGTGATTGTTCTCAGCGCCGTTCACGCCGACATAATTCCGCTATCAAATGCCGCGGCTATTGCCATTGGTTCCGATTTGGGCACGACGAGCACGGTGCTTCTGGGCTCATTAAAAAGCTCAACAAATGCAAAGCGCGTAGCCCTGAGTCATTTTATTTTCAATCTGAGCACTGATGTCGGCGCCTTTTTGTTGCTCACTCCTCTCTTGGCGTTTGTCACCATCACACTTGGTATTGACGACACCATGTATGCACTGGTCTGTTTCCACTCGCTATTCAACCTGCTGGGCATCGTACTTTTTCTACCCCTCACAAAACCCTTTGCTCACTGGCTTGAACAGCGCTTTACCTCAACCAGTGCTCTCGGTTGTAGCCACATAAATCTGGTACCCCCCACTGTTCCCGAGGCCGCCCTGCATGCCATTGCACAGGATGCACGCGAGCTGATCCTTAAAGCCCTGCTGCTCAACCTCCGGGTTTTGAAGCTATCCAGCGAAACGCTGTTGGACCGCAAAGAAGTACAGCGTATAAACAATCGCCTGCTTAGTGAGCCTTTAACTTTTGACGAGCAATACGCAGACATCAAGGCCCACGAGGCTCAACTACAAAACTACAGTCACAAACTACCTGCCGAGAGCCTCAGCGAAACGGAAGAAAGTGTATTAACTGAACTTTTGAATGCCGCACGCGATGCCAGCTATAGCGCTAAAAGTCTTAAAGATATCAAAGAGAATTTAATAAATTTACGCTACCAGATTGGCACACAGAAACTTCTCAGGCAGATCGACAGCCATATTTTAAGTTTTTACCCCAAACTCACGGCGCTTCTGGAAAAACCCGCAAACGACTGGCCCGATGATACTGCCAGCACCGTCAAGTCTGCACTCACACACGCTCATGATTCTCTTCACCAGCAGATGATCGACTACTCACACAGCCAGCACGGTGAAATCACTCTACCCACCCTGTTTAATATCAATCGAGAAATTTACGTATCCAACCAAAATTTGCTGGACGCCGTATTAGCGTTAAGCACTTACAAGCAATTGCCAAGTAACTGCTTATGACCAATGGCGCTAATCAACGTAGGCCTTAGGGCAGATTAGCTTTATACTGGATGGTAACTACTACTCACGCAATAAAATGTCATGACAGAAGAAATCGACCAGTTCAAAGCGATATACGACCTCATCGTCACCTTTTTCGTCACCTACAGCTTCCAGTTAGTTGGCGCGCTGATTATATTGATTGTTGGCTTGCTGGTTTCCAGCCGGGTAGCACGGCTGGTCACCCGCACCTGCGACAAACACGGGCTCGATGTCACCCTTAGTCGTTTTCTCGCCAGCTGCACTAAAATCATTATTATCGCTGCTGTCGCTGTTATTTGCCTCGGTAAAATTGGCATTAGCATCACCCCTTTTGTCGCCGCCATCGGCGCGCTTTCACTGGGTGCCGGTCTGGCGATGCAGGGCTTACTGTCGAACTACGCTGCCGGTCTAAATATTATTCTCACACGTCCCTTCGTCGTCGGCGACACCATTATCGTGCAGGGAGTCACCGGTATTGTTAAAGAGGTGCGCTTGGCCCAAACCATCCTCACCGACGAAGACGAAGTTACCATTTTGATTCCTAACCGCCACATTGTTGGCGAGATCATTCATAATTCAAACGATTTTAAGGTTGTCGAGAGCACATTAGGGGTTGCTTATAGCAGCGATATTGACCAGGTTACAGCTACAATTAAGGCCGTTCTTCACCAACTAGGGCTCGACAAAAACCGGCCGCCACAGATCGGCATCGATGAGTTTGGCGACAACAGTATTAATTTCGGCATTCGGTTTTGGGTGCCAACAGAAAAGTACCACCAGCTGCGTTTTTGCGTCAATGATGAACTCTTTAAAGCCTTAGACCGTGCTGGTATTGAAATACCTTTCCCACAGAGAGAAATACGTCTGCTGAATGCCGACAAACGTGACTCACTTGAACAACAAACCCATTAATAGATATGGATATCAATACAATCTCAGAAACCAGGCGCTCGTCCCGTCGCAGCTCTTCAAGCAGAACCCCCGGCAGCCACCAGAGAAGAACTCGCTTAATCCAGGTATTAGGCATCGCATTAGCTCTTTCTCTAGTGATCAACCTGGTTATAGCTATTGCACTGGCTAGTTATGCCCGCAAAGCGAGCCTTTTATCAGGTATTGGCAGTGGCTTACGCTTAGAACTTGCCAGTATCACTGAACAATCCGAGCACAAAACAAACCGCATAAAGACACTTGAGAGTGAAATACAGGCGCTAACGCTTAATCGCCTACCTGGCCTAATGAGTCTCAATTTCGACGAAGTTATTAAAGTTGACAAGCAATATGTGAAGAATATTGTTTTCACACGTACTGGCAAGAAGGGCTCCCACTTCTTTGAGTACAAAGTAGTCCTAGAAAATCATAACGCCGCTTTGCAGCCGGTACTCAAAATTCTTTTATTCGATCGCAGCGGTGTACAAGTAGGCATGTCCACTTTGAGTCAAAATACTGACCAAGGGGGTTTAACCCGTCTCGATCAAGACGAGATCCGCACGCATTACTCGGTTTTGCAACTACCCGATAAGGCTGAGCCAGAATACTTCCAAATTGTCTTATTGTAGATATTATGTTTTGGGCAAATAAACGCCATAAGCAGCCTGGGAGAGACTCCGCCTCGGCTTATTGTTGCGTTCTTTAATAATGCGGCGGTTTTTCCTGATCAGACACCTCTGTTAAGGGCCCCGGCGTAACTTCCTGCAGCCGCTGCATCAGGTATCGGCAGGTCTGCTCAAGCCTGTCGATACTTTCTTGTTGACTACACACCACATCATTGAGAGCTTTGACGATGTCCTCTTGATAGGCGAGTTTAATTTCCAGCTCAGTACAGCGTTGGTCACTCATAACTTACTCATTCGTTCAAAGGCTATTTGTTAAAGACAGAGGCGATCACTGCGGCAGGGTAACTTCACCGCTTTCAACTATGTTAATAGGCACCGGCCACCAACCAGAGCGCAGTTTGGTTGCCAATTCATAGTGCAGTTCACGGCCCGGCTTGTTTAATAAAGAAGAAATCAAGCGCAGGCCAGCCAATATGTTAGTCGAGGTTTCAACTTGCACCACTGTTTCAGAAAAAGGAGGGATCTGCGCGATTTGCCCCGACACTCCTGCAAGCACCATTTCGCCATTGAGTTTCAAGGTATAGGACAGACCGGAAACACTCAGCTTCGAGCGGTTAGGGTTAATGATTTTAAGGTCGACCCGAAAACGCTGTTCAAAACCATTGGAAGACAAAGGTTCTATCTGCACCAAATGCACCGCAGGCTTCTCATAGGCCGGATCGAGTAGCGTACAAGACGACAGCATGGCTACTAATAATAAAATCACGCATAAGCGTGTAATATCTCTGTCGAAAGGCCCTGCAAAGCTCTTCATCCCGCTAATCCTCCACATCGGGCTCAAAGAAAAGCCACTGCACCTGGGGGAAACGTTGGCGGAACAGCGACTCAGTGTGGTTAATGTCAGCCACCAACTTTTTAGCCCCCGTTCTCTCGTGCATTTTAGCCTTGACAGCTACCATCACATCTCTACCCAACTGTAGCGTTAACACGTTAAACACCTCGTCGATCGCGGGCTCGTTTTCGAGAAAAGCAATCATTTCCGCCCGCGTATGGGCTTCGACACCCTGGCCTACTAGCAGAGCTTTGATTTCGACCCCAATCATCAGGGCAACCACAATCAATAATAGGCCAATAGCCATACTGCCCCAGGCATCGTAAACAGGATTGCCCGTAGCAATGGCCGCCAATAATGCACACATAGCCAGGCTCAGCCCCAGTAATGCCGCCAGATCCTCACCAAATACGACCATTAACTCACTGCGACGCGTATCGCGAAACCAACGCCAATAATTTTGTTCTGCGGGGCGAATTTTATTAATTTCACGGATGCAGCCAAGCAGCGCCAAACCCTCCGCCACCATGGCAAAAACCAACACACCAATAGCTAACCAGGGGGATTTAAGTGCCTCGGGTTGATGTAACTTGTGCCAACCCTCATAAATTGAAAACACACCACCGAGCGTAAATAGCACCAAAGCCACCAAAAATGACCAAAAATAGATTTCCTTGCCGTAACCCAGGGGATAGTCGGATGAGGGCGGACGTTTGGCTTTTTTAAGGCCAATCAACAATAGTAATTGGTTACTGCAGTCGGCGAGGGAATGGATAGCTTCGGCTAGCATGGCCCCAGAGCCGGTAACCCATGCCGCTAGTCCCTTGGCAATGGCAACAGCACCATTGGCAAACAATGCGTAAAAAACACTTTTTAACGAATCCGCTCCGTGAGACATAACACCTTTGTCCATTGAATTATTGACAACAGGACGCATCTTAATAGACTCAAGGCTTACCACGCCATCATCAAAAGGAGTTTTACGTGTTACGTATTGGTTTATTTCTCGCGACTAACATCGCGGTACTTGTTCTGGTCAGTGTCATTTTTGAAATTTTTGGCCTCCAGCAGTACCTATCAACTCAGGGTGTGCATACCAATACCACAGCGCTGCTCATTATGTGTGCGGTCTTTGGTTTCGCTGGCTCGTTTATTTCCCTGTTAATGTCAAAGTGGATGGCTAAGCGCAGCACGGGCACGCAAATTATCACCGAGCCCTCTAACGCCGACGAGCGCTGGTTGCTCGAAACTGTTGCCGAGTTGGCGCGCAAAGCGGATATCGGCATGCCCGAGGTCGGTATTTTTCAGGCCCAGCAATCGAATGCCTTTGCCACTGGCTGGAACAAAAACAATGCCCTGGTCGCCGTCAGCACCGGGCTATTCAGCCGTTTCAACAAAGATGAAATAAAAGCGGTACTGGCCCACGAAATTGGCCACGTTGCCAACGGCGACATGATCACCTTGACGCTGATTCAGGGTGTTGTGAACACCTTCGTGATGTTTTTTGCCCGCATTATCGGCTCGATTATCGACAAGGCTGTGTTTAAAAATGATCGCCCCGGTATTGGTTACTTTGTCACCGTTATGGTGTTACAGGTGGTGCTGGGCATTCTTGCCTCCACCATTGTTATGGCCTTTTCACGCTGGCGCGAATACCGCGCCGACGCCGCCGGAGCCCACCTGACAACACGGGGTGCGATGATTGGCGCGCTGCAAAAATTACAGGCTGAAACTCAGGCCCACGTGCCCAATGAAATGCCCGACACCATGACAGCACTGGGTATTTCGGGTGGTTGGAAAGAGCACGCCAGCAAACTATTTATGACACACCCGCCGCTGGAAGAGCGCATCGAAGCGCTACGTCGAGGCGTCTAAATTTGTCCTCAGACTCAACCCCAGAGAACCCACAGGAGAAGAGCTACCCACAGCGACTTTGCGCCGTCGACGATATTCCCGCTGATGGCGCAAAGGGCTTTCAGCTCGACAAATTCAACAGCATTTTCGCCGTGCGCAAAGCGGGTGAGCTCTACCTCTATCGCAACCGCTGCCCCCACGCTCGCCTTGAACTCAACTGGATGCCCGACCGTTTCCTCGACAGAGACCGTGACTACATTATGTGCGCAGCCCATGGCGCCTTGTTTCAAATCGACAATGGCGATTGCATTTCGGGGCCCTGCCCCGGCACCCGGCTCAGTCCAGTTGCCCACACTATTGTAGATGGCCAGCTTTACCTGAGTGAAGATCCCATCAAGGACAAGACATAGGCCAATCATTTCATTGTCGGATTGAAACGCTTTGTCCTACAATCCCTGTCTTATCAAATATCCACCCATAACTAACAGAGGAATCTCACCATGAGTAAAGTAGAAGATCATATCGCTATTCGTGAACTGGCCGCCCGCTACAACCGTGCTTTCGACTACGGCAACCCCGAAGCCTGGGTAGAATGCTTTACCGAAGATGGCAGCTTTGAAATGGGTAGCAAAAAACTGGCTGCCGGCAGCGCTGACTTACTCGCCTTTGCAAAAAAGATGATCCCCTCCATGAAGGTGAAGCATTGTACTACTGACGCCATTGTTGAAGTTGACGGCGACACTGGCACCCACGATGCCTACCTGATTCTGGTCGACTGTGGCGATAAAGTCAGCGTTATTAACTCAGGCCGCTATATCGACGCCGTAGTTAAAGTGAATGGCCAGTGGAAATTCAAGCAACGTGTGGTAGACATTGACGATAAGAGTTGAGGACAAGAGCTAATTAGCCCTGCTCGCATAGACTTCCGCGAACAACACTCAAAAAAGCCCCTGCCCCCTTTCAAAAGGCAGGGGCTTTTGTGTCGCCAGACTAAACCCTGGCCGGCGCTAAAAATGTCAGTTTTTTATCAATCACAATTTCATTCGCACTCAAACGACAGCCATAAACCAGCACCTCGACACCTGCAGCAATGGCTTCTGCCAGGGTCTGTGTGTAAAACGGGTCAATATCCTCTGCGGCACTGACCTCTTCAATCTCCGTCAACTGCACACAAAAAACCAGCACCCCCCGCTGGCCCTGTTCAACCACGTGCATTAATTCACGCAAGTGCTTGGCACCCCGAGAAGTGATAGCGTCGGGAAAGCGCGCCTGCTTGCCCTGCGTTTCCAGAGTGACACTCTTCACTTCGATATAGCATTGATCCTCGCCCTGTTCGAGCAAGATATCAATACGGCTCTTTTCTTCGCCGTAGCGCACCTCCGTGCGCAACGTGTCGTAACCCGATAGCTCACTGATAACGCCCTTTTCAATCGCTTCAACGACCAGCTTATTGGGCCGTGCGGTATTCACCCCCGCCAGTCGCCCACCAGTGGTGGTAATAATTTCAAGAGTGCCGGGCAATTTGCGCTTCGGATTATCGGAGCGGGAAAACCAGCAGGGCTGGCCAGGGTTCAGACAGTTCTTCATTGACCCGGTATTAGGGCAATGAATTGTTAGCTCACTGCCATCGCTTAACTCAATATCGGCAAAAAAACGCTTATAGCGCTTAATAAAAATTGCCTCTTCAAAGGCGGGGGAAATTTTCATCGACAACTCTTCTTTTTATTCAAAGCGCGAGTCTTACTTAGCTAGCGCTTTACTCAAACGCTCAACCGCCAGCTCTAGCCTGTCCAACGGCTGAGTATAAGAAAAGCGCACGTGTTGGCGTGCCAAATGCTCACCGAAGTCGGTGCCTGGGGTAAAAGCCACGCCTGCTCGCTCGAGCATATCCCAACAAAATGTTTCGCTATCATCCGCCAGCTTTTCAATACCCGCATAAATATAAAAGGCACCTGCCGGCGTATGGGGAATACTAAAGCCTAGCTCTCGCAGGGCGGGAACAAGATAGTCTCGGCGCTGGCGAAATTCGGCGCGGCGAGCCTCCATGATGTCAAGTGTCGTCGGTTCAAAAGCACCGAGTGCGGCATATTGCGCAACACTGGGGGGCGAGATATAAAAATTCTGCGCCATGATGTTGACGGCCTCGAGGGCATCTTCCGGCACCACCATCCAGCCAAGTCGCCAACCGGTCATACCGAAGTATTTTGAAAAGCTGTTAATGACCATGGCGTCGTTATTAATCTCAAGAATGGTGCTCTCGTGCTGGTCATAAACCAGGCCGTGGTAGAGTTCATCCATAATCATCACACCATTGTGGCTTGCCACCACGGCGTTAATACCTCGCTGATTGTCGTGAGATAACATCTCCCCCGTGGGGTTACTCGGTGATGCCACGAGCACGCCCACAGTGTTGTCGCACCAGTATTCAGTAACAGCCTCGGGCGTTAATTGGTAGGCATTGTGCGCATCAACCGGGATCAACTGCGGCACACCACCGGCACGGCGCACAAAATTGGCATTGCAGGGATAGCCGGGGTCGGTCAGCTGTAAGCCGTCTCCCGGGTTAATAATAAGGTCACAAATCAAGCCCAGCGCAGCACTACTCCCCGTGGTCACGACAATGCGTTGGGACGGTATGCGCAAGCCGTAGCGGGTATCATAAAATGCCGCGATGGCTTCACGCAGCTCGATAATGCCCAACGAGGGGGTATAGAAAGTTTTTTCATCACGCAGAGCTGCACTTGCCGCTTCGATAATGGCCGGTGCTGTCGGGAAAGCAGGCTCACCGGCTTCCATGCGTACAATATCCCGCCCTTGAGCCTCCATTTTCACCGCAGCTTCAAGAAAATCGACCACTTTAAACGATGTCATACCCTCAATTCTTGCAGCATATTGGCGCTGAATTCGATCGACCATAGTGAGCTCCCAATTGCTTGCGAAAAAATAAGGCATTGTAGGCGAAGAATCAGTGCGGGTAATGCAAAAATAGACTTGAAATATTTCCCCAGTGGCTCTATAACGTCCTGCTTCGCGATAGCATTAAAACGGAACACGTCCATGCCCAAGAAAAAAGCGGCCACAGCGTCCCCTCTTAGCCTTCACGGCCAGGCTCCTTATAAGGAGAAAAAGGGTGAAGAGTACATGAATGAAAATCAGCAGAAGCACTTCAAATCGCTCCTGCTGGCCTGGAAACAAGAACTAATGGAAGAGGTCGATCGCACCGTCAGCCATATGAAAGACGAGGCGGCTAACTTCCCCGACCCGGCAGACAGAGCCACACAGGAAGAAGAGTTCAGTCTAGAATTGCGTACCCGAGACAGAGAGCGCAAGCTGATCAAGAAAATTGATTCAACGATAGAGTTGCTCGATACAGACGATTACGGTTACTGCGACCAGTGCGGTGTTGATATTGGCATTCGCCGACTTGAAGCTCGCCCCACAGCTACTCTCTGTGTCGACTGTAAAACCCTCGATGAAATCAAAGAGAAGCAGGTTAGCGGTAGCTAACCTCCCTTCGACCGCCAATTGATGGCTGTCAGTTCTTATATTGGCCGGTTTGCACCCTCGCCCACCGGCCCTCTCCACAAAGGTTCACTGCTCGCCGCTCTGGCCAGTTTTCTCGATGCCCAGGCAAATAACGGACAGTGGCTGTTGCGCATTGAAGACCTTGACCCGCCACGGGAAGTACCTGGTGCCGCCGATCACATCCTAAGGCAACTGGATGAGCACGGTTTACATTGGGATGGGCCGGTGCTTTACCAAAGCTCACGACTCGCCGCTTATCAGGATGCACTACAACAGCTAGGCGATGCGGGTCTGTTATACGCCTGTTACTGTAACCGAGCACGCTTGCGTACCCTTGGCGGCTGCTACGATGGTGCTTGTCGAATACATAAACTCAACTCGTATAGCAGTATCCCCGATAAGCCCCACGCCATTCGTATTCAACTACTCAAACAAAACGTAATCGCGCTGAACGATTTAATTCAGGGGCCCCTAGCTTTTGATTTGAACGAGACTGGCGACTTTATTCTGTGGCGCCGCGATCACCTGCCTGCCTATCAACTGGCGTGTAGTCTGGATGACAGCTTTCAAAATATCACCCACGTTATTCGAGGCAGCGACCTACTCGACTCAACACCACGGCAAATACACCTCTTACGCTGCTTAAGTCTTGCAACACCGCAATACGGCCATATCCCGGTACTCAGTAATGCCCTGGGGCAAAAGCTCAGCAAACAAAACCATGCCCCCCGGCTAGATTCAAATAAAGTGCTTGCCAATCTTCTTGACTGCCTGCAGCTACTGGGTGTCATCACGCCCAAAGAACTGCATAAAGCCTCAATACAGCAAGTACTCGACTGGGCCATCAAGCATTGGCGGCTCAGCCATATTCCACCTATCAACAAGATGACAGAAAGTGACAGCCCCTAACAGATGTCACAATCAAACATATTTAGCTATAACAACTGCCGCCTATAAGCATATTTTTTTCTAAGAAAAGCTTTGCACAGTTCACAGTTTATGAGTAATATAATTTCCACTTATAACAATAATGAACGTGCAGAATAATAATAACAATAGAGAATAACAATAATACTTGATGAGTTGCCATACGTTTTAAGGGTGGGTTAGATCCATAAATACGTAGCATATTTAAAAAGGGAAGCTTTCGGGCTTCCCTTTTTAATGCCTGGCACTTTACCACTCAAAGCAATCCATTCGTAAACACCAACCCTGCCTGGTAGACCCACACGCCGGCAAAGACTGTAAAAATAATTTTAAAAAAACTTTGCATAATCCCAAGAGCCTGATTATCATAACCCCAGGTCATTTATTAAATGACTTAAAAGAATAACAATAAATAATAAAAATAAACTGATGAGTTGCTATACGTTTTAGGGTGGGTTAGATCCGTAAACACGTGGCATTTTGAAAAGGGAAGCTTTCGGGCTTCCCTTTTCGCTACTAACTTCTTGCATCTTCTTTTGATGTGCCTTTTTAGATGTTCACTTTGCGAAATTGAACCCCTTACAATAAACAGACACTTAACCGCCCAAGCCGTTCTTATCACCCCCCCTAAAAATCCCATTTCATTACTAAGCCCAGGATGCATTTGCACCATCGCCTCAATCCTCCTGTAAAGCCTTTATCTCAGACTGATTTACCTACCATCAGCACCCTCCTACACAGCCTGTATGCTAGACTCTCATCCCTATTTCTTTGCACCACAAGGTTTTAAACCCACTCCATGCTAAAACGCATCGCCAAAACACTAGGTTTCAAAAAGAAGCGAAAAACCTCTGGGCCACACATCGTGCCGCCAGGCTCTCACCCCATCGAACCCAGGAATATCAGCCGTGCGGCATCTGAAGTTGTCACTGGCCTCGAAGAGGCCGGTTATAAAGCCTATGTGGTGGGCGGCTGTGTACGCGATTTGATGCTCGGTCTCAACCCGAAAGACTTTGATGTTGCCACCGATGCCACCCCCGAACAAGTAAAAGCCGTTTTCAGGCGCGCACAAATCATTGGCCGCCGTTTCCGCATCGTACATGTGCGTTTTGGCCGCGAAGTAATAGAAGTCACCACTTTCCGCGCTCACCATACCAGCAGCCCTGGTAGTGACAAAAACCTCTCTCGCCAATCCAAAGAGGGCATGCTGCTGCGCGACAATGTCTTTGGTTCTATTGCTGAAGATGCCAGCCGACGCGACTTCAGTATCAACGCCATGTACTACCACCCTACCGACAACACCATTTACGACTATGCTGACGGCCTGCAAGACCTCGAGCAAAAAACATTACGCATTATCGGCGATGCAGCCACTCGCTACCGAGAAGACCCTGTGCGTATGCTGCGCGCCGCACGCTTTACCGCCAAATTAGACTTTGAGTTAGACGATAAAACCTTTGCACCGATTGCTGAATGTGCCTCTTTACTCGGTGATATTTCCTCAGCCCGTTTGTTTGATGAAAGCCTAAAACTACTCATGAGCGGCGCAGCCTTTGCGACCTATGAGCAACTGCGCCAGTTAGAACTTTTTGCTCAACTATTCCCACAAACAGACCGCCTTATGGATGATGATTTTTATCAACGTCTTATCAGCCAGGCGATGCGCAACACCGACGCACGAATCAATAACCGCCAGCGCGTAACACCAGCCTTTATTTACGCTGCTCTGCTATGGCCAGCTTTGGTGGAGCAGCGCAAAGAATACACAGCCAAAGGAGACTCGCCTCTCTACGCCCTACAGCAGGCTGGCAGTGACGTTATTCAACAACAAATCAAACGCACCGCCATCCCCCGACGCTTCACCACAATGATGAAAGAGATCTGGGATCTACAGGCTCGTCTCAACAAGCGCAACGG
>JBFHDT010000012.1:0-15425 GCA_041584575.1 Porticoccaceae bacterium | reverse complement strand
TTTCATGCTATTAAAGCCATGGATATTGTCGAGGGCACCGAATAAACATGACTCGCAACAATAGCCAGACAGTTAATCGACCCCACCTGGTAAAAAGACGCGCACTGTCGTCGTGCACATTGACATTTCTGTACCCAGGGCCTCGACCTGATCGAAAAAGACGGTGACCGAAAAGTGCTAATCGACGACGATGGTGACATTGATATTATCACCTCGGTTAAGGGCAAACCGCCGAGCTATATCCAAACAGGGGCCACGGCATCCAGCGCTGGCAGTCATTATGTCGTTTCTGATTTAAATAAGGCGATTTATAAAATCACACGGCAATAGCATTTTTTATGGCAGTGCTCCTTAATCGAGGACACAATAGGTCGTGAAACTAACACCCCACCACCTTAATGCCTTCTCCGATATCCTGCTCAAGGGTAACCATGCCGACGTTATTAGCCTCCCGGAGTGGTTGAGCACCAAACTCATGCAGGCAATTGCCACCGAAAATAATATGCCCGAGACTACTTTTGTCAAACAAGACGAAAGAGGGATCTACCATATTCGCTAGTTTTCACCCATTACAGAAATTGACTTTTGTGACCATGCCACACTAGCCTGTGCCTATAATGCTATTTAAACAGGATCAAGTATTGGACGAGGTTGGGTTTTACGCCAAGACCGTGGGCACGCTAAAAAGCGCGACGCAAAACTGCTGGCTTTATTGCCATGTCCTTTCCCAAACAGACACTAGTACTCGTCAACGAAATACCCGATGCACTGTTGTTCTGCTTGTCGATTGCGCCAAGTTAAGAACTCATTAATCATCAGGCCTACTTCGCGATTTATACTCACGAAGCCAATATCAATTCGCACAACCTCAACCAGTCAGAATTAAAGAAATTGACTCGTTACGATGTCGTAGTCAGCGCAGCCGCCTAACAGCTCGGAGGCATTTTGCACGGCTAAGAGCAGAACAACACTGTCATTGTCTCCACACAGGCTGTGCAATACCTTGAAGGCGATAAAGAAATTTAACGTACTATCACAGCCATAAACGCACTCATTGAGCTCACACCAATGCGAGCTCAACCTCCTTACACTAGCAACTGGAAATTTAAATTATGAAACTCGACTCCATCGCCCTGCACCACGGCTACGAAGCGGAAGCCACCACCAAGGCGGCCGCCGTGCCGATTTACCAAACCACCTCGTACACCTTTGACAACACCCAGCACGGGGCCGATCTCTTCGATCTCAAAGTCCCGGGCAATATCTACACCCGCATTATGAACCCCACCACCGCCGTGCTCGAAGAGCGCCTGGCAGCAATGGAGGGAGGTATTGGCGCTTTGGCAGCGGCCTCAGGCATGGCGGCCATCACCTATGCGATTCAATGTATTTGTGAAGTGGGCGACAATATCGTCAGTACTAGTCAGCTCTACGGCGGCACCTACAACCTGTTTGCCCACACCTTTCCCCGCCAGGGTATAGAAGCGCGGATGGTTTCACACGATGACTACGCTAACTTTGAAGCACAAATTGATGACAGAACACGTGCCCTGTTCTGCGAATCCATCGGCAACCCTGCGGGCAACATTGTCGACATTGAAAAACTGGCTGAGATTGCCCATCGCCACGGCCTACCATTGATTGTCGACAATACTGTAGCCACACCTTACTTATGCCGTGCCTTCGAGCACGGTGCCGATATCATCGTCCACTCCCTGACTAAATACATTGGCGGCCACGGTACTTCTGTTGGCGGCGTAATTATTGATTCCGGCAAATTCGACTGGGTAAAAAATAAAACCCGCTTTAGTGTACTCAACGAAGCCGACCCCTCCTACCACGGCGTGGTCTATACCGAGGCCTTTGGCCCAGCAGCCTACATCGGCCGCTGCCGGGTGGTGCCGTTGCGCAATACCGGCGCCGCTATTTCTCCACAAAACTCTTTCCAAATTCTTCAAGGCCTTGAGACCCTTGGACTGCGCATGGACAGGCACTGTGAAAATGCCCTCGCGCTGGCCAACTACCTGCGCCAACATGACAAGGTCACCTGGGTGAACTACGCAGCCCTCGATGACAGCCCCTATCTCGACACCTGTAATAAAATTTGCGGCGGCCGCGCCTCGGGGATTCTCAGTTTTGGTATTAAAGGCGGAGCGCAAGCTGGAGCGACGTTTATCGATGCCCTGCAAATGATACTGCGCCTGGTCAATATCGGCGATGCCAAATCACTGGCCTGTCACCCCGCCTCAACGACTCATCGCCAACTGAGCAGCGACGAACTTGCCAGTGCCGGCGTTAGCGAAGATCTGGTGCGTATCTCGGTGGGGATTGAACATATCGACGACATTATCGGCGATGTTGAGCAGGCTCTAGACACGGTGAGCTAAGGCCTTAAATAAGCTTGAGGAGGGCTGTAGACGAACAACGCCAGCCCCTTCAACGACCTCAATTGATAACTAACGAAGGGTTTGAATTACCTACCCCCCATAAAATCGAATCGAAAAACAGGCTCTTACATTTTAAGAATTAGAATTAAATAAATCATATAACCAATTGATTTAAAATATAATTAACCATCTATGTAAACAGGATTACCCACTGGTACGAAGGGTTACTGCAAATTGAAAAATAACCTCGTACAAGATACACTGAGAATCCTCGTCAACAAGTGATCAACTATAAAATGAGCAAAGCTAACAAAACGCGCTGGGGGAAGGCCATCCAGAGCAAGGACGTGCAGCACGAGCTGAAGCGCACCGCCATTTTGAAAACCGCCGCACGCTTGTTCAACCAGAACGGCTTTCGTGAGACCTCCCTCAATGATCTCGCTAAAGAATTACAAGTCACCAAACCGACGCTGTATTACTACATTGAAAACAAGGAGGACATTCTCTTCCAGTGCCTGCTCACATCAATCACACAAATGCTCGAGCAAACGGCAACCATACAAAGCGCCGATCTAACAGGCCTGGAAAAACTCAGCCGCTTTATTAATTTATTCACCTCTATTTTCGACGACGAGTTCGGCCGCTGTCTCTCTCGCCCAGGCCCTGACCCTCTTTCGGACAAGTATCTGCAGCAGATCGACCCTCTGTATCAGCAACTTGATGCGGCAATGCGAGATATCATTAACAGCGGTATCAGCGATAAATCCATTCGAGCCTGCAACCCAAAGATTACCGCCTTCACTATATTTGGCGCCATCAACTGGATGACCAAGTGGTATCAGGTAGATGGTGAAATGACCACACGCGAAGTTGCCGACGAAATGGCTGAGATGTTTACCCGTGGGCTCGCTGGCTAGAACCACCTTTAAAACACTAGGTATTGTGCAATTGTAGATTGAAAGGTACTGTATGTAGCGTAGGCTGGCACCTTGTACCAGATTGATACGGCTTCATCGCCATTATCACTACACTCAAGACTTGACGTCCAAGATGAGGAGTACGTTATGACAATCACCGTACCCGAGCACAACAGCGACAATGTTGTGGATATTTTCACCGGCCAGGCGTGGTCACCTGACTTAAAATCACCCTTTATTCGCCTAGCCCCTGAGCTCGACGGCCTCGAAATGCTCTACACCAATAGCGCGCACCCCGACACCAGCTTCAGCATCAAAATCCTCTGCTGGGGCCTACGTGAGAACGGCGACATTGTGGGCATGGTACCCTGGCTCAACACAATCACCCCCTGTCCCGATATTAGCGACCCTCTGGATGGAAAGTGGGAAGGTTATTACGACCCTCGTACCGAAGAACTCTTCCACGACGCCCCGCTACACAAGGCTTTAGAGCTGGAAATGGCCGCCGAGTACTACGACTGCCGCTACGAACACCCGGACGATGTGGTACAGGAAATTCCCGATAGCATTGGCACCCACGCGGTATTTTCAAACGACGGCTTTAAAACGCTACGTCTACAGGAAGTCGTTAGCTGGCACCTACTCAATAACGGCGAGATTCACGCCCTGATCGCTGATGAAGAAAAGGTAGAGACTACACCCGTGCTACCCGGTGACATCAGTCTATATGAAGCCGATTCCGATATTGAGTTTCGCTACTTCTTTCAACACCATATCGCCAACAAAATCAAAGCCAAGGACCCCGAGGCACTGGCGGCCATCGCTATATTATCTGAGACTTAGCCTAGCCAGGCGCCATAAACAGCCCCGTGCCGAGCAAGTCGGCACGGGGGGCTGGCGAGAAAATAGAAGGCTTTCTCTCCGGGCCTTAGTCAAGGCAAACCTGCGTAACCAGCTTTTGCATAAAATCGCTGCCAAAACGCAGGTTTTCCAATGAAACTTTTTCGTTGTCACCGTGAATACCACTGGCCTGTTCGGCGTTCAAAATAAGCGGTATAAACCCATAAGCGGGAATCCCTTTCCCCCGTAAGAAGTGGCTATCGGTAAAGCCTGCTGCCATGCGGGGAACAATCGTGGCCGCCGGAAATTGCTCCTTCAAGTTACTCTCAATAGCACGATAGAGAAAGTTGTCTTGCTTCGAAATACCCGGCTCGAAAGATAGCAACGGGGTGGTCGTAAGGCCCTCATCATTGAGGACTTTGTTAATACTTTGCAAGGCTTGCTGCGGATTGTGGTTGGGGAGCAGACGACAATCTATTTCGGCCCAGGCCTCAGTAGCAACAACATTGATTTTGTCACCCGCCTGCAAACGAGTGATAGTGCAGGTGCTACGCAATTGCGCGTGCAGTCGATGATCGAATTCACGCAACTCAGCCATTTTCTGAGGGGAGCTGACCAGCCCCTGGGCATTCAACAATCGCTTATTCCACGGCGCGGGAAAATCAGCAGCCAGCTTGTTGAAGTAGCTTTCCACCCCCGGTAAGAGCTGGGCCGGAAACTGAAACGGCTCAAGTTTAGCCAGGCCCCGAATCAATTGCTGACTGGCACTGTCAGCACGCGGTATTGCACCATGACCCGGCTCACCCGTGGCACTAATTCTCAACCACAGGGGAAGCTTTTGCGTCACCTCAATACCAAAGGTTAACTTGCCATCGCGTATATCGCCCCGACCACCCTCGTTGAGAACAGCACCGATATGCTTGAACAGCTCCGGGCGCTTATCCAACAACCAGCCAACACCGTATTGCCCACCAGCCTCTTCATCAGCCGTGGCAAGAAAAATCAGATCGCGGTTTAGGGCTTTGTTTTTCGCCTTTAATGCCAGCATCGCCTGTAGCTGAAAAATACCCAACGACTTACTATCGAGCGTACCTCGCCCGTGAAGATAAACATCATCGACAAGGCCGGCAAATGGTGGGTGCTGCCAGCGCGAGATGTCAGCACCCACAACGTCCATGTGATGAAGCAAGAGCAGTGCAGGTTGTTCGCCCCCGGGCAGACGCGCCCAAATATTGGCCCGCCCCGGTGCAACATCAATAACCTCGTGCTCGATACCGTGAGCAGCAAAAAAGTCGGCAAAAAAGGCGGCACCCCGCGCTTCATTGCCCGGCGGATTAGTGGTATCGATACGCACATAGTCACGCAGTAAATGGCTAGTATCGCGCTGTGCAGACCAACAAAACAGGCTGCAGGACGCCAATAAAAATCCGACTGAGAATGTAATAACAGATGACACGAAGTGGTTTTTCACTCAAGCACGGCCCATTTTTTTTAGTTCTTAGTAAATCACTTCGGAGGCTATCTTTCGTTTCATAGCGCTTACTTAAATTCAGGTAGCGTCTACCATAGACCAACCTAATAGAGCGAAAAAAAACAGTCCATGCTATTGACGCCAAACACCTCTTGACCGTCTATCTGACGCGCTTCGCTCATATCGGCTAGCTGATAATAAACACTGCGACTGAGCAAACCCTCCATACCGCCACGTACTAATAAGTAAGGCGAAGGTTCGCCACTTTCTGCATCGACAACCACCCTGAGAGGATGTTCTGAACCAGCAATAACTCGGTCATCCGTAGAACTGATAAACACCAGGGCTTGCCTATCACCCTTTCGCTCGACCCGCATCTGAGTAAAGAAAAAGGGGGCATCTTCGACCGTTATACGCCACTTTTCTTGAGGCGTTACCAGAAAGTAATCATCGTTTTCGCGCTTGAGAATACTAGAAAAAAGCTTCACCAGGGGCTGGCGTTTGATTTCACTACCTTCGTGAAACCAGGTGCCCTGGCGCGTAATGCGAATATCTATGTCACCTAAAAGGGGCGGGTTCCATTTTTCTACCGGAGGCAAGCCACGCTCCGTTAACTGACTACGTTGTAGCGTTTCATACCAGTCATCCAACGATTGGTTCGTCATTGTTAGTGCTCTCGAAATTGGCCACGATTGCCCATGGTGACGCCGATATTGGCAATGAAGTTTAGCAGCTTTTCTTTATCATCAAACTGGTCGGCAAAACCCTGATTAAAGCAGACATCGACCGCGCCCTGAGCCAGGGCCCAACAAGCCAAATAGTGGTAATGGGGAGGCACATCTTCCAACAAGCCACGTTCAATTAATTTGGAAACCATGTTGTTCAACGTTTCAACCATCCCGTGGCGAATCTTGTGCAGACTAGCCATTTCAGTGGCGACTGACTCATCAGCTTCGAGACGAAACTCCAGTTGCTGTACCAAACGATCCAGTGCCGGATTCGCTAGGCGCGAATCAAAATAGGCCTTGGCCGCTGCTCCCGGGTCACCATTTTCAGTGGCCTCTATGCCCGCATTTACATTACTCACCAGCATCTGCTCATAATCGGAAACGATACGCATCATGATTTCAGCTTTGCTTTGAAAATGCTTGTACACAGTGCCCTTGCCGATACCCGCCTCTGTGGCGATGGCCGACACGGTGACCTTCTCTACACCATCGCGAATCAGCAGGCCCAGAGTTGTATCTTTAATCAGCTGCTCCCTCTCAAGGAAGCGCTGCTTTTTCTGTAGTATTCTGTCTGTACTTGTTGTTGTCACAATCCCACCAAAAAAAGGTTTTCAGCATTGTCGCATCGCTTAGCAGAGCTAATCAAACCTTCCTTCACTCTCTAGTGATAATCAAGCAGATCATGGGCATTAGTTAAGTCATGCCTGTGCTAAGATTTAATTTTGCGTTGACTGCTTAGAACGATGGCTAAAACCCCCACAATTTATCACTTCGCCCACTTAATTGGTGTCGCTGGGGTTAACCGAACAGAAAACCTTACTGCACGACGCACCGCGGTCGTCCTCGAAATACCGATGCTAATCGCCTCGCTGTGGATACTGCTCAACTGGATCAGCAAAACCGCATCCTCGTCTTACAATATTTACGATATTTGCCTCTGGGGTTTCTTTATTGTCGAGACGTCGGTGCTGTCTTTTCTTGTCAACGACACGCGACGTTATTTACGTCACAACTGGCTCAACCTGATCATCATCACTACCGGCATTCCCATGTTACTTGGCTGGCCCTCTCACTTAGGGGCTTTGCGTCTACTGCGTGTGATTATTGTCTTCGCCCTGTTGATGCACATTGGTGGCCGGATCAAGAAAATGCTCTCACGTAATGAACTCGCGGCAACATGCCTTGCCTCACTAATCGTGATTGTTATGGCCGGTATATTAATGTCTGCACTGGAGCCTGGCATCACCGGGCCTCTAGATGGAATCTGGTGGGCCTGGGTCACCATCACCACTGTCGGTTACGGCGATATCGTACCTGAAACCTATGCCGGAAGGGCCTTTGCCAGCATTATTATTTTTCTCGGACTCGGTCTTTTTGCAGCTCTGACTGCAAGTTTCACTTCCTTTTTTCTCAGCCAGAGGGAAGAGCAAATCATTTCTTCCGAAGAGAGCGTACACAAGCGATTAAGCGCTATTGAGTCCCAATTAAAACGCCTTGAAGGAAAAATTAACGACCTCGTGTCGACCGACGAAAAAGGCGAATCGTCTAAGGAATAGACACTGCCATTACAGAGGCCTGAACGTTAAGAAAGCAGAGATTTGATCTCACCAAACACCGTAACAGGCTTTACCGGCTTGCTGAAAAAAGCCTTTACGTCCAGGCCCTCAGCCTTAAGTTCGCCAGTCTCGCTATCGCCTTGTGTCAGCACAAAAACGGCAGCATTGGAGATAGCGCTAATTTCACGACACAGGGCAGCGCCACTAACGCCATCAGCCCGCGTGTCAAGAACGACAGCACTTGGCGCGCGCTCCTCTAGCCACAGCAATACGTAAGAACCATGAGTTAAACCGTGGGGCGTAAAGCCCTCAGCTCGACAGCAATCACTCAAGTCACCCAGTAACTGTGTATCACTGGCAACAATCAAAATATTTTCCAAGGGCCTATCCTCCCAACACATGCCGTAGAGTATACAATTACTCTCTGTGAAATGAGCAACACATAGCCTCAGTAAAGCAGTGCCAGATCACATGCAGAAACCCTTTTTTAAGTGTGGGTAAGTCAGCCAATAAAACAACACAAATAGGCAGTAGACGATGTGTGAACTCCTCGGGATGAGTGCCAGTGTGCCAACGGATATTTGCTTTAGCTTCGCGGGGCTAATGCGTAGGGGCGGCGACACCGGCCCCCATGGAGATGGCTGGGGTATCGCTTTCTACGAAGGCAAGGGTTACCGAGCCTTCCACGATCCCGGTGCCAGCGCCGACTCAGAAATAGCCCGCTTTGTGCAAAGTTATTCGATAAAAAGCAACAATGTACTCTGCCATATCCGCAAAGCTAATCGCGGTAAAGTGAGCCTGGAAAACACCCACCCCTTTGCTCGAGAGCTATGGGGACAAACCTGGTCTTTCGCCCACAATGGTCAGCTAAAAGGCGTCAAAAAGCTCGCCCTCAATCACTACAAACCCGTAGGCACTACCGATAGTGAACACGCCTTCTGTTGGTTGCTTGGCGAGTTGCGCGAGCACTTCCCCAAACCACCGACAAGTGAACGAGCCGTGTGGAGATTCATCCAGGATAAAGCTCAAGATTTAAGCCAGCTCGGCATTTTTAATATGCTCATGAGTGATGGGCGCTCACTCTATACCCACTGTAGTACTAAATTGACCTGGCTAACCCGCCAGGCCCCCTTCGGCAATGCCCAGTTAATCGATGCCGACATGACTGTTGATTTCGCCGACCATACACAGGCCAACGATGTGGTGACCGTTATTGCCACCCAGCCCTTAACCTCGAATGAAGCGTGGCAAGCCATGGAAAAAAATCAATTCTCAGTATTTCAACAAGGCGAACGCGTGTGGCCGCGAAACAAAAAAATCAGTTTGGGGATTAAGAAGGAACAATAAAGACAAAAAAAACAGGGGCACAAAAGCACCCCCAAAGGACAGAGACTACAAAAACTCACAAACTCACAAACTCATAAAAAACTATATATCTACTAAACGAAAAGCTGCCCGTGACAAACGGTGGCGTTCGTTATCTTCCAGCTTAATCAGGCTCATAAAAACCTCTCTACCTGCGTCGGAATCGACCTCATCGGCCATGCGCTGATAAAGCTTAATTAAGTATTCATCGACATCGAGAGCAACGGCAATAATATTCTCGACATTACCTAAATCGACACCACGCACTTTTTCAACCAGCTCAACAGACTGCAGTTCAGGCACATCTTGCATCCAAAGCGCCGCAATGCCCTCTGTCATATCACCTTCGTACTGAGCCATCGCCTGAGCGAGATTTTGTTCGTGGCGATTTAAATAATCCAACATCAGTCGTGCACGTTCCGAGCTGGATAATTGCTCTAATTCTGCATACTGGTCAGACAAAGCCGCGTGTAACTTCGCGGCAAAATCGACCACATCTTGAATAGTTCCAAAGCGCATATGTGACTCCTTTAATAGGCATTTTCTAAGATTTAGTTGTCTCTCGTATTGACGCTAATCAAGTGCTTATCATATTCAACCAGCAAAGAATCGACATGAGGGCTTGAACCCATAATAAAAAACAACAGGTAAAATTTTACTTGATGTCAGTCAATAGGCGCGCAGTAGATAGGCGTGTAAACATCATCAGCATTTATACTGCAAACACGTTCCAACAGGACTGATGATAATGACAATTGATCTTGAAGCCGTACTCACAGAAGCCATTGATGACGAATATAAAGCACGTGCGATTTACCAGCTGGTGCTTGATCAGTATGGTGATATTGCGCCATTTACCAATATAGCCGCAGCGGAAGGCCGACACATTGAAGCCCTGTTGTCGTTATTCGAAAAATACAACATCCCTGTGCCTGCGGATGAATGGCCAGCAAAGGCAAAAGCGCCCGGCAGTCTTCTTGAAGCTTGTGAAACAGGCGTTAGCGCCGAAATAGAAAATGCCGCGATGTACGACAAGTTATTGAGCGCTGCTGCCAATTACCCCGACGTACAAGCTGTTCTAAAAAACCTGCAAAGAGCATCACAGGAAAACCACCTTCCTGCCTTTCAACGCTGTGTTGATAGAGGCGGATCAGCGGGAGGTGGTCGAGGAATGGGCAAAGGAATGGGTAGACGACGGCAAGGGCGATGCGGCAATTAACATCCCTTTAGAATTCCCTACTTGTCTATAGCAACAGCTTATGACCGCTTTTAGTAACAGCCTATGAGTGCTTTAGCCTGGATTATTTCCAGCAGCCTGGCCATGAGCTGCATCGCGCTGGTGGGCGCTGTTACCCTTGTATTAAAACAGCAAACCCTTGATAAAATTATTTTACCCCTCGTCGCCTTTGCTGCAGGCTCGCTGATTGGCGGTGCATTTTTACATATGATCCCCGCGGGCATTAGCAGCTATGGCAATACCACGACTTATTATTTATGGATACTGCTGGGCTTCACCATTTTTTTCTGCCTGGAACAATTTCTACACTGGCACCACTGCCAACACCAAGCGACCGATCATAAAAGGCCCCTAACCTACCTGATTTTAATCGGTGACGGCCTGCATAACTATATTGGCGGACTGGCAGTCGCGGGTACTTTTTTAATCGACATACGCCTTGGTATTATGGCCTGGTTAGCGGCAGCGGCCCATGAAATTCCCCAGGAACTGGGTGACTTTGCCGTATTAATTCACGGCGGCTGGGAAAAACGCAAGGCACTGCTGTTCAATGTACTCTCTGCTCTGACCTTTTTACTGGGAGGCATCAGTGCGTATATTGCCTCACATCATCTCGATGTCGCCTTCCTGCTACCCTTTGCTGCAGGCAACTTCCTTTATATTGGCGCCTCCGATCTCGTCCCAGAGGTTAACAAACAACAAAACACCAGCACGGCCCTACTGCATTTTTTCGCCTTTTCTCTCGGCATTGCTCTAATGTGGCTAATCAAGTTGATTTTTACGCACTAACTTATTCGGGGTTAGTTCATCAAGTAAAGAGCTATCGCACCCATGCCCGATAGGCTACAGATGCACAGTGACGCGACGCGGATGTGATGATTAGCTATGCGCTCGACATAGCGTGTCGCCAGCCAGTAGCCCAAAAACATTGCCGGAATAAGCGGCAAGGTGAGCGTTAAATGGTGCCAACTCATATAACCCGTGTAAGCCTGCACCAACAGTGAAAGAATACAGCTCACAATAAAGAAGGCTGACAAGTTTGCGCGAATATGATTAGCCTGCTCGTGCTGTAATAACAGTGCCAACGGCGGCCCACCAATAGCCGTACTGGTACCCATAAAGCCCGATAGAAAACCCGCCACTAACATTCGTGGTGTGGTGGGCGCGATACGCACAGGCAGCAAACTCACCGCCACGGCGATCAATACCGTCAGTCCAAGCCACAGGGAAAGCGACTTGGCATCCACCCACAGCAACAAAGCACCACCCGCCACCGTACCTGGAATGCGACCAATGATTGCCGCACCTAAGCCCTTTAAAGAAATATTGCTGCGATAACGATAAGCGTTAGCCAGTGATAGAAACAATGCGATAAGGGTAATTGGTGCCGGCACATACTGCGGAGATAAAAGAAACAAAAAAGGTGCCGCGACAATCGCCAAACCAAAACCAATGCTGCTTTGCACAAAAGAGCCAATGAAAATAATCATGATCGCTAAAAAAGTATCCATAGGTTCCCAATATGCACCTTAAATAATTAAAGTCTCAAGGCTGGGTTAATTATCACCCACCAAACCAGCAATTGTGCATGGGCCTTTTACACTTTGATTGAGCGACACCTTCACACCTGTGGCTGACTCCAATTATGGGTAACTCTGTCGCTCATCGACAGAAAGAGTGTCAAATGTTGGCGTACTATACCGCTACCTATTTGTGACAGTGCCAGGAAAAAGCTTTATCGACCAGAATCGCTTAGCGTCAGCTGAAAGAATAGGTAAAGTGCTTGCATAAATGACGACATAAGTGATCGAAAACAACAAAACTTCGGCTTTATATTTGTACCTAAGCCTTACGCCGAGCCTTGAAGAAACCTTGTATCTGTGGCTTACATTTCTCCTCCATGACTCCCGCTTGCCTTTCGATTTCGCAAGTCAGCTGGGTGTTCGCCAGAATTTTTAAATGGCTGGTGATCGCCCCATTGCGTGATTCTGGAGCACCGAATACCAAGCGACCAACCCGCGCATGTAGCATCGCTCCGGCATACATGGCGCAGGGGTCGATCGTTACATAGAGGGTCGCGTCAGACAGACGATAATTCTGAACGTTTGAAGCTGTATGTCTCAACGCCACAATGTCAATTTCACAATGCCTGCATGGCACTGAGGGCACAGCTGCCAATGGTTAATTCCAACCACTACCTATCAGCCCACCATCCCAAACAAGCACTGCACGCTCTGCTAGCCGAAAAACCTGCTCCACCCAGTACACATCATCAGACATCTGTGCACTGCTTTCACTTGCCTAGCAATTAATGAAATAAGTAAGACCAGATTAAAAACCAGAGCAGCTTGCTGCAGCGTATTTAGCCAACTCATCAAGACATGCTCCGATTGTATTTAACCAGTCTCATCGCTAACGGGTTTATGCCGCAGTGCGGCTCTGGGCTATGTTTTCTCGTTTTCATCTGCCAATGGATAGTGCCTTAGCACAACGGGAAGCCGGTGTGCTCATTCAGGCCGCCTTCCCTCACTAAACGGCGGCCCTACGCAGACCGCCACATAATCAGGTTTGACACTGTCAGTGATGCTCGCGTCTCTTACCAGCCCTGTCTGCCAGCTTAGCGCGCTGCTCTTTGGTGAGAACATCACCAATCTTCGCCCGTTGTTGCGCTCGCAACACAATTATATCGGCCTTCAAATCGCCCTGTGCGTCCGCAAGCTTTCGTAGCGCCGCTTCATCAAGCGAGCTTTGCATCGTCAGCGATCGCAACTGTTTGCGATTTGCCCGCAGTTTGTCGCGATGACCCTTCATCTGCTGCTTTGAGGCTGCCATGATGCCCTCAATCTGCGTACGTTGATCATCGCTGAGATCCAGCTTTTTGGCCATGCGATCGACGTTAAATCCCTTGTCGCCACGTTCATGAGGCGCCTCCGTATGACGACCACGGTCACAGTCCAGTCCATCACCTGACGGCTTGGCAGACACGGGCGCAACAAGCCCCAAAGAACTCACAATCAAGGTACTGGCCAGCACTGCTTTTAATGACTTATTCATAATTAATTTCCTGTCTTAGTCAATGAAATGCTCTGTGTATCAAAGCATGCTGACAGGTTAGAGAATCTCGACGTCAATGTGTGTCAGGGCTGAGTAAAGTTGTGTAAAGATGGGAGATTGTAGAGAACGAGCGATTACTTATACCTCTCTTTGTGCCAACATCAGTACCAGACTTTTCATTAAGATCGGAAATATGCCATGAACCGAATACTGTTGGCAGATGATGACATTGAGTTGTGCGAAATGCTAAAGGAATACTTGGATGTCGAAGGCTTCCAGGTAGGCATGGCCCACGACGGCCAATCTGCATTAAACCAGGCCCGCACAGGCGACTACGAGCTGGTGGTACTCGATGTGATGATGCCCCAGCTCAATGGCTTTGATGTATTACGTCAATTGCGAACAGATTCTTTACTACCCGTGCTGATGCTGACCGCCCGCGGTGAGGATGTCGATAGTATTGTCGGCCTTGAGCTGGGCGCTGACGACTACCTGCCAAAGCCTTGTAACCCGCGCGTACTGGTCGCCCGCATCCGCGCCATACTCCGACGTTTACCCTCAACAACACCGCAGGGTGAAGAATCAGCGCCACCGGAAATATTGGAACTTGACGGGCTCGAGATTCAAACCGGGTCGCGCACGGTGACCCTGCACGAGCAGCCTGTCGCCATGACGAGCACAGAGTACAGCGTGCTTGAAGTGCTGCTGCGTGAAGCCGGCCATGTGGTGTCCAAGGCGGAACTATCAGAGCGCGCCTTAGGCAGAGAGTTAATGCGCTATGATCGCAGTATCGACATGCATCTTAGCAGCCTGCGAAAAAAGCTCGGACCACTTGCCAATGGCGAAGAAAGAATTAAAACCGTGCGTGGCGTTGGCTACCAGTACACACGTTGCTGACCATGATGAACCGTCTCTTCTGGAAAATTTTTCTCTCCTTCTGGGTGTCGCTCATTCTGTTCGCTGGCGCTGGTCTGCTGGCAGCCTCACTCTTTCTGGAGTACACGCGAGCACAGAATGAGATCGAAAGTCCGCGCGACCGGCACCTGAGCTATGTTGGCGAGGCGCGGTTAGTCGCGAAAAACGACGGCCTTGAAGGACTCAAATTATGGTTGAAGAAACTGGACCGAAGCGAGGCAATCCCCTTCTTATTGATCGATCAAGCAGGCAAAGATTTACTTAATCGGCCCGTATCGTCTCATCTCGCGAAACACACTGATCGCTGGAACACATCGCCCCGCTCGATGAGCGAAAGACGACCACCTAAGCGCCGTGAACTAATTCAAGTGCCCGACAACGGCCAATACCTGCTAGTGCCCGACTTCCAGGCCGTCACTTTAAATAGAGTGCTGAGTAGGCCCCGGGTTATTGCCCTTCCCGTGGTTGTGGCGGCGATTATCAGCGGCCTGGTATGCTTTCTCTTAGCGGGTTACCTCACCCGACCGATCCGGCGTCTCAGCAGTGCAACCCAGCAGTTTGCGGCCGGTAATCTTAGTCTGCGGGTCGCATCAACCATGGGTAAGCGCCGGGATGAAGTTGCCGATCTTGCCCACGACTTCGATGATATGGCCGAACGCCTGCAAGCCCTTATTGGCTCACAAAAGCAATTACTCAGCGACGTGTCCCATGAACTGCGCTCACCCCTGGCGCGCCTACAGGTGGCCTTGGGGCTCGCACGACAGCGCGAACAACATCAAAGCAACGCCGAACTCGATCGTATCGAACGCGAAGCCGAGCACCTGAACGACCTAATCGGACAACTCTTATCACTTACCCGCCTGGAATCCGGTAAGCAGCTCAGCCACTCAGAACCTGTGGATATCGCCACCCTTTTAGAGGAAGTCGCTGAAAACGCAGACTTTGAGGCCCACGC
>JBFHDT010000011.1:0-15514 GCA_041584575.1 Porticoccaceae bacterium | reverse complement strand
CCAACGGTAGCGAACGTAGAAACCCCTCAGTATTGCAAGCCACTCTCTGCGATCCTCGTCACCGCCATTAATAATTTCGCGTCGATCAACACGAAAGGTAGCGTGGGAAATGGCCGTAGCTAATGGGGCATGGAAAGACTTTACTCTGCCTTATTTATGCATTATGAAAACCAGTTTACTGGCTTGTTAGCTGTGCTGATTTTAAGTCTTAGGTTATTATTTTATTTCGGTCTTTATGGAAGAGTATTTCATTATCATGGTATTTTATTAAACCGTTACATAAAAGAGTGAGGATTGACTCAATGTTAAAAGCCAGACACGCAACATTAATTTTGTTGACTCTATTATTGTGCGCTTGTCAGAGCGCCTACTATGGCGCAATGGAAAAAGTGGGATATCACAAACGGGATATCATGATAAACAGGGTGGAAGAAGTACAGGATGCACAAACGGATGCGAAAGAACAGTTTTCCTCTGCATTAGAACAATATCAAGCAATGGTGAACACCCCTGATAGTGAGCTACAAGATTACTATGACAAACTAAACAGCGAATATGAAGACAGTAAAGAAGCCGCTCAGGAAGTCACCGATCGTATTGATGCGGTGGAAAATGTGTCAGAAGCACTATTTGAAGAGTGGAAAGAAGAAATCAACCTTTATAGTAATACCGACTTGAAGCGACAGAGTCTCAGTAAAATGAATGGGACTAAGAAAAAATATAATTCCTTAATGAAGTCAATGCGGCAAGCGGAAGAGCGTATGAACCCTGTACTGAGTGCATTGCAGGATCAGGTCTTATTTTTAAAACATAACCTTAACGCGAGAGCCATCAATTCTTTGAAAGGCGAACTGAAAAACATCGAAACCGACGTTGCTCAACTTATTATAGATATGGAAAAATCTATCGCCGAATCGAATAGCTTTATTGAAGGCCTGAAAAATACTGGCTAAAAAGTTATCGTTCTTAAATTAATATTTGCCACTGAACCATAAAAATAAATCTTTAATAGTAAGGCCTGTCAACTCAACTGACGGGCCTTACTATTAAACACATATTCCAAAGTCGTTATTATTAAGGCACCAATATTCGATAATAAGAAACTTATCAGAATAGGCTGGCAGATACGTAAAGTTCGCACCACCCTTTATTTCTTTTCTCGGCCTTAATTTTCGGACATAGAAAATACAGGACCGGCATCTCAAAAGATGTATTTTTTATAACCCTATATTCAAGATCAAAGTTTTGATCATGCGCTTTTTCATCACAGTAGCACTGTTTATTTGACGGGTTAAGTATTGTACGCATAAAAGCACCATGTACTTTTACTTGCGCCCAGTGAATCATAAAGCTTTTGTGCCTGCTTATTGCCTGGGGCCGTTACCCACTGAAGTCTTGCTGCACCATATGATGATGCATATGTACGACAGTGCTCAACTAGCGTCCGACCGATACCTTTACCTCGCAAATTCGATACCGTATATAGATCATTGAGTACTGCCACCTTAGCGGTAATAGTTGATGTATAGGTAAAATAGACAGTGGCAAAGCCTACAACTGCACCATTTTCTCGATAAACAAACTGGCATCCAGCTGGGTTTGATTCACCAAATTGAGAGAAAAACTTTTTATTTTTAGAGTCCGATATTTCAGCCACATTATAAAATTCTTGATAAGCGCGAATCAAAGGCAGCGCTTCATCAATATTATTCTTTGATACTATTTCGATCACAATAAACCTCGCTTTGACAATTAACACGTGGTAGCCATACAGGTTTTGACTGAGCATGGGTAATCATACCAAGAGGGTAAAATTTTGCTTTAGTGGGTTGCCAGGAAGAGGCCCTGTACCCCTGCTGCTGGTGTGCGCGGAAGGGACTTGACGACGACATGTTAAACAGGTGCGCGCTACGCGGGCACCTGTTTAACAGTTAACTACGCAGAATGAGGAATTAAATAATTAGACGAATTCCGCATAGTTAGTAAAGATATAGAACTCTTACTTCACCATCCCGCCATAAACAATCTTCACCCACATATCGGTGGGTATAAAGCCATCGCCCCACTCTTTGTCCAGTTCTGCCAACGGCTTCGCGGCAATAACCTCAGCCTCGTTTTTACCGGCAGTAATCAAAGCCTGAATATTTTTCTCAGCGACGATTAACATATCGCGGAAGGTAACCAAGTCAGCCTTGCTGGCCAGAGGGCCGTGGCCAGGCATGATTTTTGTTTCATCATTAGCCAATGCGAGTACGGTGTTGCAAGCGGCTATCATGCCGGCAATGCCACCACCAGAGTCAACATCAATAAAGGGATAGAAGCCATTGAAGAAGGTATCGCCGGCGTGGATGACATTGGCACGGGTGAAGTGGACAATGGCGTCGCCATCGGTATGCGCATTGGCGACATGTACCAGATGAATATCGTCGCCGTTGAGATGGAGGTTCATTTCATTCTGAAAGGTGACAACCGGCAGCGCTTCTTTGGGCGATGGTGGTTTGTGCATATTGAAAAGCTTGATCGACTTTTCAACTTTTAGGCTTTCGCGCACATTTTCGTGGGCCACAATTATGGCGCCCTGTTTACCAAAATGTTCATTTCCACCAGCGTGGTCACCGTGCCAGTGGGTGTTGAAGAGAAATTTTGGTGAATCGCCCGACAACTTTTTGATGGCTGCGGTTATTTTGGCTGACATTTGCGCGTATTGGTCATCGATGGCAAAGGTACCATCTTCACCGATAGACACGCCGATATTACCGCCTTCGCCCATTAGCATGTAGATGCCATCACTAACTGGCACAGCTTTCACTTCCACACTGTCCCAGTGGTCATTGGCATTGGCGCCAGCGGTAATCATCAGCGGTAATATACAGGCGCTGAGTGTTTTTTTTAGTATTTTCATTGTTATTCCTTGTTAATAACTGTGAAGGGCAAAGATAAACAGTATTTAGCCGTTTATTTCTGTGCTTTTATCGTATCAACTTTTGTCAAACGATATAATCGCGGTCTTATTTTTATTGGAGTAACGCTGTGTCAACGCCAGCACCGGATGTATCGACATTTCAAGGTTTAATTCTCGCCCTGCAACAGTACTGGGCTGAACAGGGTTGTGTGATTTTGCAGCCACTGGATATGGAAGTAGGGGCCGGCACCTTTCACCCGGCCACCTTCCTACGCGCTATTGGCCCAGAGAGTTGGAACAGTACCTACGTGCAACCCTGCCGCCGCCCCACCGATGGGCGCTTTGGTGAAAACCCCAACAGGCTGCAACACTATTATCAGTTTCAGGTGATTTTGAAGCCTTCACCCAGCAATATTCAGGATTTGTATTTAGAGTCCCTCGCTTTTTTGGGGATCAACTCAGCGGTGCACGATATCCGTTTTGTTGAGGACAATTGGGAGTCGCCCTCTCTCGGGGCCTGGGGTTTGGGTTGGGAAGTTTGGCTCAATGGTATGGAGGTCACCCAGTTCACTTATTTCCAACAAGTTGGCGGGTTGGAGTGTTATCCAGTGAGTGGGGAAATCACCTACGGGCTTGAGCGTATCGCCATGTATTTGCAGGGTGTCGACAGTATTTACGACCTGGTCTGGACCAAAAGTCCTGATGGTAGTGTTGTCACTTACGGTGATGTGTTCCATCAAAATGAAGTAGAAATGTCCCACTACAATTTTGTACACGCCAATACTGATTTTCTGTTTAACAGTTTTGATACCTATGAGAAGGAAAGCCAGTTGTTGATTGAGCATAAACTGCCCTTGCCAGCCTACGAAATGGTGATGAAAGCATCTCACGCGTTTAACTTACTTGACGCCCGGCACGCGATTTCGGTGACCGAGCGCCAACGCTTTATTTTACGTATTCGCACATTGGCAAGAGCCGTTGCTGAAACTTATTTCGCCTCACGGCTGGCATTGGGTTTTCCCATGGCGCCCGCTGATTTGGCCCACGAAGTGATTCAACAGGCCGGGGAGAACAACCAATGAAACAGGACTTTCTCGTCGAAATCGGCACCGAAGAGCTGCCGCCTAAATCACTAAAAACATTGATGTCTGCATTTACCCTGGGTATAGAAGCGGAGCTCAATAAAGCCAAACTGCAACACACTGCTATCAAGGGCTATGCCACGCCACGACGTTTGGCCGTGTTGGTTTCTGGACTCGACGCACAACAGGCCGATATTGAAACCGAACGGCTTGGCCCCGCTGTTGCCGCTGCTTTTGATAGTAACGGGGCACCAACCCCAGCAGCGATCGGCTTTGCCAAAGGCTGCGGTCTGAACGTTGATGAACTTGAACAAACCGAAACCGATAAAGGTCTTCGCCTTGTTTTTCGTCGTGTTGAAGAAGGTCTTGCCACCGAAGCCCTACTGCCAGATATTGTTAACAAAGCACTCAAAGACCTGCCAATTGCTCGACGTATGCGCTGGGGTGCTAGCCGCATAGAGTTTGTGCGCCCGGTTCATTGGGTGGTCATGCTATTCGGCAAAAATGTAGTTCCTGGTTCTATTATGGGACTGGATAGCGGCCGCACTACGCGCGGCCACCGTTTTCACAGTAATACCGAAGTCAGCATTGCCTCACCTGCGGACTACTCGAACACTTTGCGCAAAGCCTTTGTTATCGCCGATTTTGTCGAACGGCGCTCGTTGATTGAAGACGGCGTCAACCAACTGGCCCGAGGCGCCGATGGTAATGCTGTTATTGATATCGATTTGCTCGACGAAGTCACCGCACTTAACGAATGGCCTGTACCGCTGATGGGTCGTTTCGACGAACACTTTTTGGAAGTACCCGCCGAAGCCCTTGTTTCATCCATGAAAGAACATCAAAAGTACTTTCACGTTGTCGATGCTACAGGCCAGCTTCTGCCACGCTTTATTACCGTCGCCAATATTGATAGCCGAGATGCTACCAAGGTAATCGCCGGCAACGAAAAAGTGATACGGCCTCGTTTATCGGACGCCGCTTTTTTCTATAAAACCGATAAAAACACCACATTGGAACAGCGTTGTGAAATGCTCAAGAACGTGGTCTTTCAGGCAAAACTTGGCTCCATTCACGATAAGTCACAGAGGGTTGCAACGCTGGCAGACTATTTAGCGCCTACCATTGGTGCAGAACCAGAACTCGCCAAACGCGCTGCCGTATTGAGCAAAGCTGATTTAGTGACAGAAATGGTGCAGGAATTTGCCGATTTGCAAGGTACCATGGGCCGCTACTATGCCCAGCATGACGGTGAAGATGACGCCGTTGCCGCCGCACTTTACGAGCAATATTTACCACGCTTTGCCGGCGACAGTGTTGCCAGTTCAAGTGTTGGTGCGACTCTCGCCATCGCCGACCGACTCGATACACTGGTAGGTATTTTTGGCATAAAACAACCGCCGACCGGCTCCAAAGACCCCTTCGCTCTGCGCCGCGCTAGCCTGGCTGTCTTGCGAACACTGGTCGAACAGGGGATTGACCTCGATCTTAAATTAGCTTTGGACAAGGCCTTAAGCCTGCATAACAACTTGAGCTTGTCAGCCGAAGAAACCTCAAAGCAAGTACTTACTTACATGCTAGAGCGTTTTAGATCTTGGTATGAAGAAGATAAAATTCGTCCCGAAGTATTTTTGGCGGTAATGGCTAAGTCACCCACTCGGCCGCTGGACATCCATCGCCGTGTACAAGCCGTCAACGACTTCAGTCAATTGCCCGAGGCTCGCAACTTGGCCAGCGCCAATAAGCGAGTGTCGAATATACTCAGTAAGCAAGATGCTGCAATTGCAGCTAATGTCGACTCAGGGCTACTCCATGAAAATGCGGAGAAAGCCCTAGCCGAACAGCTTGCAATACTTAGTGGTACTTTGCAGCCTTTAATTGCCGGCCAAGATTACGGCCAAATATTGCAGCAACTGGCGCAGCTACAGCAACCCGTCGATGATTTTTTTGATCAAGTGATGGTGATGGCTGATGATATGAACCTTCGACAAAACCGCCTGGCAATACTCTCGCAACTGCGTGAACTGTTTCTTGAAGTGGCTGATGTTTCTTTGCTCGCCAGCACTCAATGACTGTGTGGGCTTATCGATGAAACTTGTCATTCTCGACCGCGATGGCGTCATTAATCAGGACTCTGACGCTTACATTAAATCGCCCGATGAATGGCTGCCGATACCCGGAAGCATCGATGCGATCGCTCGCTTGTGCGCTGCCGGTTACAGTGTTGTTGTAGCGACCAATCAGTCGGGCCTTGGGCGTGGACTTTTTGATCTCGACGATCTTGAGGCCATACACGACAAAATGCGTCTGCTGGTTGAGACCGCCGGTGGCCATATCGCAGGCATCTACTACTGTCCCCACTTACCGACCGCGGACTGCGCTTGTCGCAAGCCAGCACCCGGCTTGCTCGATGCCATAGCCAAGGACTTCTGTACCTCGCTGACTGGCGTTGCCTTTATTGGTGATAGTTTGAAAGACCTGCAAGCTGGGGTTGAGCGCCAGTGTCGGCCAATTTTGCTGCGCACCGGTAAGGGCGCGAGTTATGAAAGTCTGTTGCCGGAAGACGTCAACGAGCACGTTCGCAATGCTCAGGTTCACGATGACCTCGCCAGTGCGGTCGATAGCTTGTTGAACGAGAGGAATTAACGCTTTGCACTTTATTTATACGCTGCGCTCCATCGCTTTTTACTGTGGTTACGTGCCCACTATCATCACTTTCTCTGTACTTGGCTGTACCCTTGGCTTGCTCATTCCCTATCGACCTCGACAGACTTTTATCACTACCGCTAATGCTATTGTCCTCTGGTGGCTGAAGCTGACCTGTGCCATTAAGGTGAATGTTGAGGGTATGGAAAATGTCCCAAACCAAGCCTTTGTGGCCCTGAGCAAACACCAATCGGGCTGGGAGACTTTTTTTCTGCAAAGAACGCTGCGCCCAGTGAGTACTATTTTGAAAAAAGAGCTGTTGAAAGTCCCTTTCTTCGGGTGGGGCCTGGCCATGACTCGCCCCATTGCCATCGACCGCTCTAACCCTAAACAAGCACTGCGCGAAGTACTAAGCCAAGGCAAGCAGCGGCTTGATGAGGGCAATAATATCTTGATTTTTCCCGAGGGCACCCGTATTGATCACGGAGAAGTGGGTAATTATTCACGCAGTGGTGCCTCTCTCGCCATCAATACCGGGGCTGCCATTCTGCCTATCGCCCACAACGCGGGTAGCTGCTGGCCTGCTCACCGTTTCGTTAAAACCCCGGGCACTATTCATGTGGTTATCGGTAGACCTATTGATAGTACAGGGCGCAAGAGTAAAGAACTGACCGATGAAGTTAAAGAATGGATAGAAACGACAATAAATACTTTCTAATTTTGTATTCGGTTTTTAGATGCTGATGAGCGAAGCCAATGCTTCAATAAAGAACAAGTTTTGTTGCCCAGAATGAAGAAAAGCCTTTACCGCAAGAGCTATTAAAGTCCCGCAATAAAGGCTCGTCTTTTAAAAAAATATAAAAAAACCTGCCTGGCTCCACAAAAAAGTGAGTAGTCACTTTTAATAAAATGACTATATATCGAGATTAACCACAGCAAGTGCATTTGTTTCGATAAAGTCGCGTCGAGGCTCTACCTGATCACCCATCAGTGTATTAAACATTTGGTCTGCCGATATCGCATCTTCAATGGTGACCCTCAACATCCTGCGTGTTTCAGGATTCATCGTGGTATCCCATAACTGCTCGGGGTTCATTTCACCCAAGCCTTTATAACGCTGGATACTGTAACCGCGTCGTGACTCCTTCATTAACCAATCGACGACCTGTTCAAAATTATCGACTAGTAAAGTTCTTTCACCACGCTTAATGTAAGCACCATCTTCCAGTAAGCCTTGCAAACGCTGGCCCAAATCAGTAATCGCCCGGTATTCACCCGAGGCAAAAAAGTCATAACTGAATATAAATTCGTTGCTAACACCATGGGTTTCGACGATGACCTTAGGTATGAAAAGGCTTCTTTCAGGGTCATGAGTGTATTCAACCATGTAACGAGTACTCGCATTGGCGCTCTCGCTAAGTACGCTAGACAACGATTGGCACCAGGCATCAACCGTACGATCCTGCGACAAGTCATCACGGCTCAGGCTAGGGAGATAGATCATCTCGCGAAGAATAAGCGGAGGCCAAGATCGGGTCAGTCGATCAATTCGTGCCATAACTGAACGATAGCTCTGTAATAAAGACTGTAAAGCCTCACCCGAAATACCAGGCGCATTTGCGTTGACGTGCAAACTGGTTTTTTCCAAAGCAGCCTGGGTCAAGAACTCTGTCAGGGCATCGTCATCTTTGAGGTACTGCTCCTGCTTGCCTTTACTAATTTTGTAAAGCGGTGGTTGAGCTATACACACGTGGCCGCGTTCAATGAGTTCGCGCATCTGGCGAAAGAAAAAGGTCAATAATAGGGTACGAATATGCGAACCATCGACATCAGCATCCGTCATGATAACAATGGTGTGATAGCGAAGTTTATCGGCATTGAACTCCTGAGCACCAATACCACAACCCAGTGCTGTAATTAAGGTGCCCACTTCGGCACTTGATAACATCTTGTCGAATCGCGCTTTTTCAACGTTAAGAATCTTACCTTTCAGCGGTAAGATAGCCTGTGTACGACGATCGCGACCCTGCTTAGCTGACCCTCCTGCGGAATCACCCTCCACCAAGTACAATTCTGAAAGAGCGGGGTCCTTCTCACGGCAGTCAGCCAGCTTACCCGGTAAGCCGGCAATATCGAGTGCGCCCTTGCGGCGAGTCATCTCTCTGGCCTTACGTGCTGCTTCACGGGCTCGTGCCGCATCAACCATTTTACCGATTATGGCTTTTGCTTCCTGCGGGTTTTCCAGCAAGTAGTCACCCAGTGCTTTGGACATTTCCTGCTCTACTGCGCCTTTTACTTCAGAGCTCACTAATTTGTCTTTTGTTTGCGAAGAAAACTTAGGATCAGGTACTTTTACTGAGATAATGCCTGTTAGACCTTCCCGCGCGTCGTCACCAGTGGTCGCTATCTTGTTGTTTTTACTCGAGTTACTCTCTTTTTCAATATAGCTGTTGAGTGAGCGGGTTAATGCTCCTCGAAAACCTGCAAGATGAGTTCCCCCATCGCGCTGAGGAATATTGTTGGTGTAACAGAATATATTTTCCTGGAACCCATCATTCCACTGCAGCGCAGCCTCTACAGCTATTCCATCTTCACGCTCTACATTGATGTGAATTACCTGATTTATGGGGCTTTTATTTGTATTCAAGTACTCAACAAAGGCACTGAGCCCACCTTCATACTGAAATACATCCCGCTTATTACTACGCTCATCACTCAGAACTATGCGAACACCAGAGTTAAGAAAAGACAGCTCCCTTAATCGCTTCGACAAAATTTCATAGTGAAAATTAATATTACTAAATGTTTCTGCAGAGGGCCAAAATCTTGCGTGTGTACCCGATTCACTCGTTTCACCTATCACAGCAATCGGTGCCTGAGGAACACCGTGAACATAGCTTTGCTCATGGGTTTTTCCATGCCGGTGGATTGTTAGTATCAACCGTTCTGACAGGGCATTAACGACTGAGACGCCAACACCGTGTAAACCACCAGAGACCTTATATGTATTGTCATCAAACTTACCGCCGGCATGAAGTACCGTCATGATGACTTCAGCGGCCGATACGCCCTCTTCATGAATATCAACAGGTATGCCACGACCATTATCTGAGACGGATACGGATTCATCGCTATGTATTTTTACTGATATTTCACTGCAATGGCCGGCCAAAGCCTCATCGATTGAGTTATCAACCAGCTCAAAAACCATGTGATGTAGGCCCGTTCCGTCATCCGTGTCACCGATATACATTCCCGGCCTTTTTCTAACAGCATCCAGGCCTTTTAGAACCTTAATACTCGACGAATCATAGTCTTGTTCAGAGCTCATTGAGCTTTCCCCTTCAAATCTAGCACCTTAAGCGAATTCACCTTACCCTGTTCCACGTGGAACACAGCAAAATCATTAATTTTTTCTTCTTCAAGCACAGTTACCAACGGTACAAAATCAGTGCCTGTTATAAATACTTGAGCCTTTGCAGCAGCCAGCACCTTAAGCAGGCGCAGTAAATAATCACTATCTAGCTCTGATACAAGATCATCAAATAGATAGATACATTGCTTATCCCTGGCTTGTCGAAACATTTGTCCCTGCCCGACAATTAAGGCGGCAACCAGAGATTTAATCTGACCTCTTGATAGAACATCACATGCTGACCGCCCGCTAATCTTTACTTTAATATCCGCTCTATGAGGGCCAATACTAGTAGTGTTGCGCCTAGTATCTCGGTCAAAGCTTTCGCTAAGTAAGATATCAAGAGGTCGATCTTCATCCCAACCCTGGTAGAAGTCGAGTGAGACATCGCGCACTGAGGTTAACTGGTCTATTAACGCATAGAAAACTGGTGTAATGCTCTCAAAATACCTGCGGCGCATATCGCTTAATTGTAAGGACAAACGCACGAAACTTTCATCCCAAGATCTCATCTCTAGCTGGGTTATTTTATCACGGCGTAGAAGTTTGTTCCGCTGTTGTAAGCTACGCTGGAACTGCGCCCAAACGGCCTGAAACTGATGTTCCACGTGGAACACACCCCAATCGAGAAAACGGCGGCGACCACCTGGCCCACCCTCTATCAGCAGAAAACTCTCACTATTCATCAGTAACAAAGGAATAGCATCAGCTAATGAAGACGAAGTTGATACCCTGCGACCGTCAACTTTAAAAAGAAATGAACCCGTCGCCTCCCTCGAGACACCTATCGTATAGGATCCCGTGTGCTTTCTACAATTGGCAGCGCCAAAGACGGTACATTCTTGGGCTTCGTGGTTTATCAGGGTCTTCGTATAGCGAGAACGGAATGTACGACCCCGCCCTAACAAATAAATAGCCTCAAGAATACTGGTCTTGCCACTACCGTTAGCCCCATAGAAAATATTAATACCATCTATAGGCAACATGGAGGCACTACTTATATTTCTTATTCCATGTACATCAAGCCGAGTTAAATACACTAAATATGGCTAAATAAAATCAAAGACGCATCGGCATGATGACATAGGAGGAACCAGATTCATCAGCTGGATCCTGAATAAGGGCACTGCTATTGGCATCTGAGAGAATAAAAACAACCTCCTCCCCGGTCAAAGTATTTAAGACATCGAGTATGTAATTCACGTTAAAGCCCACTTCGAGATCTATGCCTGTATAGTTGACCGCAACTTCTTCCTGAGCTTCTTCTTGCTCTGGATTATTGGCAACGATATTGAGTAGGTTGTGACTGAGCAAAAGCCGGACGCCTCGGTATTTCTCATTGGACAAAATTGCAGCGCGGCTAAACGCATGTCGTAGACCATCTCGGTCTCCACGAATAACCAAGGTTCCACCTTTTGGTAAAACCCTGTCGTAATCAGGATAAGCACCATCAACAAGTTTCGAGGTAAAATGAAAGTCAGAACCACGCACACGCAGGTGGGCCTCACCCAAGGAAATGGTAACATTGCCTTCATCAACTAAAAGGCGAGACAACTCAACTACCCCTTTGCGAGGTAATATTGCCTGTACAGAACCACTTGCCACTTCACCAGGCAAGTCGATAGCACTAATAGCAAGACGGTGTCCGTCTGTAGCGACTCCATTTAGCTTTGAATCACTCACTTCCCATAACATACCATTGAGGTAATAACGAACATCCTGATGAGCCATTGCAAAGGATGTACTATCAATCAGGTGCTTAAGGCTTTTCGCGGGTAAGCTGAATTCAAAGGTTGCAGCACCATCTTCGACATTAGGGAACTCCTCAGCAGGGAGGCTCGACAAGGTAAACCGGCTGCGCCCACTAGTGATTACAACGCGGCCCTTATCATTCGTACTGAATTTGATATCGACACCGTCAGGTAAGGAACGGCAGATATCAAGCAGCTTTCTCGCGGGCACTGTTATTTGACCACTCGGCTCAACACCTATTTCGGATGCTGCCATACTGACGATTTCGACTTCCAAATCTGTGCCCGTAAGAGCCAGCTCACCGTCTTTCAGGCTGATTAAAACATTGGCCAATATGGGTAGTGTTTGCCTACGCTCAACAACACCAACAACCATTTGCAACTGCTTAACAAACGTTTCTTTACTAACACTGAACTTCATACCGGACTCTCTATAAACATCAATAGTAAGTATTTACTTAGGGCTTAACTAGTCAATAATCGGGTTAATAATTTTATATCTTCTCGCATTTCAGCACTACTATCCTGTAATTCCTTAACCTTACGACATGCATGTAATACCGTCGTATGATCCCTACCCCCAAAGGCTTCACCAATCTCAGGCAAGCTATGATTAGTCAATTGCTTAGCCATAGCCATGGCGACCTGCCGCCGTCGCGCCACAGAACGAGTACGGCGCTTTGAGAGCATATCCGACATTTTGATTTTGTAGTGCTCGGCCACTGTACGCTGAATATTATCAATACTCACCAGACGATCTTGCAGGGCCAACAAATCTTTCAAAGAGTCTCTAACCATCGGTACGTCGATGTCTTTTCCAGTGAAGTGAGCACTCGCTATCACTCGCTTCAAAGCTCCTTCTAGCTCCCTTACATTGGAGCTAATACGTTGGGCAATAAAGAAAGCGGCATCATGGGGCAGCTCAACGTGCAAACTCTGCGCTTTCTCAATAAGGATCGCAACTCGGGTCTCGAGCTCAGGGGGTTCAACCGCAACCGTTAAACCCCAACCGAAACGCGATTTCAGCCTTTCTTCAAGACCATCGATTTCTTTAGGATATCGATCACAGGTGAGGATCATTTGATGATCCCCTTCAAGCAGTGCGTTGAAAGTATGGAAAAACTCTTCCTGTGAACGCTCCTTGCCGGCGAAAAACTGTATATCGTCAATCAGCAAGGCATCAACCGAACGATAGAAACGCTTGAAGTCATTAATTGCGTTGAGTTGAAGGGCTTTAACCATATCTGCAACAAAACGTTCTGAGTGTAGATAGACAATTTTTGCATCGGCTTTTCTGGCCTTTAACGCGTTGCCCACGGCATGCATAAGATGCGTTTTACCGAGACCCACACCACCATAAATAAACAAAGGATTATAGGAACCGCCCGGGTTTTCGGCGATTTGGCGAGCTGCAGCTAGCGCCAGCTGATTAGATTTTCCCTCAATAAAATTGTCGAAGCGAAACTCATTATTGAGGCTATCAGGATGTCCAACGACTTTATTAACCCTTTCTTTCGGCACAGGGGAGAAAACAGGGGCTTGCTCGTTCTGTTGCTGGGAGACTACCTGGCGGGATACTTCGATTGAGCCTGGTGCGTTGCTTACCACCGGCTTGGCTTTAGAGTCTGCCAATTGGAATGTATCTGAACTGAGCCGAATGCCAGGCTCAACAGCACTTGACGAGGTAACATCAGGGGCTTGTTGTACAAAGCTAGGTGCTTTTGAGTTGACCTCGACCTCAACAGCTGTGCTTTCATGCCCTGCTTCAGAGGCAAGCTCATTAATTCTATCGAGAAATTTGTCGACCACCCAGTCCTTTACAAAGCGGTTTGGTGCTATCAAGCGTACCGTTTGGTCAGCAGAAAGGCTGTCAATTTGCAGGGGCTTTATCCAGGTATTGAATTGCTGTGCAGGTAACTCTGCCTGTAAATGCCCCAAACAATGCCGCCAAATTACTTCAGCCAAGCCATATCTCCACTGGTTATAAAAAACTAACGACTGCTATTTCTTGAAAAAATTTTATTATTTTTCGAATGCCAGCTAGTCTAAAAGTTATGGCTTGAGTTATCCACATATTTTTAATAATTTTTTGTGTCTTTAATAACCACAATAATTCTTTATAATCAATAAGTTATAAAATTTATTTGGCAAATAAAAATGCGTCTTAACTTAGCAGCAAACGTCAAAAAACACATCATCTGTGGATAAGTTGTGGGTATTTTCTTAATAACCCGTTAATTTCAGCTATTATGCCGCCTACTGTATTCATCCTTAACGGAAGTATGAATCGAGGCGTTACTGAGGAATAATTATGCAGTCCTACTTTCCAACACAGAAGCTGGAAAAAATTTCGCCAAGTAGGTCATCACTCGTAAAATCACCTGTAATACTACCGAGCTCTTGCTGAGCTTGCTTTAAATCTTCCGCTATCAATTCACCTGCTCCAGTGGTTAGGAGTTGTTGCAGGGCCTGGGTAATACAACCCTGGGTTTCTGTTAGGGCGCTAATATGGCGCCTTCGCGCAGAAAAAAGGCCTTCTCCTGCGCTGACATAACCTGCACATTTCTTTAGGTGCTGCTTAAGCTCAGATAAACCTGAACCTGTTCTAGCTGAAATCTCGATAACCGGGCGTTTGCTTTGCTGAGCCTGATAAGGGGTATAACCAGGGGTATCTGTTTTGTTCAAGACAAAAGTTAAGTTTTCTGCCCGGCTAAAATCGGCATCACCCTGGGGGAAAACATTGTCATCAGACAGGTCAAATGCCTTTGATGCGTCGACTAAAAACAAAATTTGGTCAGCGCGCTTAATCTCATCTTCAGCTCGTTCTATACCTTTACGCTCAACAGTATCTTGCGTAGCGCGTAATCCAGCGGTATCAATAATGTGCAAAGGCATGCCGTCAATGCTGATTTGTTCACGTAATACATCACGGGTTGTTCCCGGCACATCGGTGACAATAGCCGTGTCCAATCCTGACAGAGCATTAAGTAAACTGGATTTACCTGCATTGGGCTTACCGGCAATAACCACCGATATACCCTCCCTTAATAAAGCACCCTGAGTGACGCTCGCTAGCAGAGCTTCCAGCTGATCATTGAGACCACGTAAATCGGATTCAACCTTGCCATCAGAAAGGAAGTCGATCTCTTCTTCGGGAAAGTCGATCGCCGCCTCAACGTAAACTCGAAGCTCGATAAGATGCTCGAGAAGTAGAATTACCCGCTGCGAAAACTTACCCTGCAATGTATTAATCGCACCCCGAGCTGCCTGCTCACTGCCGGCATTAATTAAATCTGCCACCGCTTCAACCTGAGTCAGGTCCATTTTGCCGTTGAGAAAAGCACGTTCGGAAAACTCACCAGGGCGTGCCTGGCGAGCACCAAGCTCTATAGTACGACGCAATAGACAGTCCATGACAACGGGGCCACCGTGACCCTGAAGTTCGAGCACACACTCGCCACTGTAAGAATCTGGAGCAGGAAAATAGAGGATAATTCCCCGATCTATAAGCCCACCATCTGCTGAAAAAAAGGGTTGGTAATGGGCAAAACGGGGTGTTGGTGTGAAACCGAGCAGCCCCTCGAAGAAAGGCTCTAGATTACTTCCCGATAAACGGACAATGCCGACCCCACCGCGTCCGGGTGGGGTAATAAGTGCTGCAATAACATCGTTACTATTAACAAGCATGTGCAAGGGGCCCAAGCACGAGTGACGCAGT
>JBFHDT010000010.1:0-15759 GCA_041584575.1 Porticoccaceae bacterium | reverse complement strand
CGTTTGGCGGTTGAGCTGACTCGACTTGCCCAGGGGCAAGACCCGAAGCTGGATTATTTGCTTGAACAGTTAAGGTACTCTCTCCATGAAAGTGCTTCTTCCTCAGATTTTAAAAACAGCGCTGCTCGTTTTTTAAAATATATTGTCTCTGGGGATGTTGAATTCGCTGGTGGCTTTGAGCTGTCTATTCAAAAGACGGCAGTCGATTTGTTCTCGGCGATAGAAAGTTGCTTCCCCGGCGTGACGCAGATTTCAACCTTAAAAGAAGAATTACTGCTGGCCTCCTCGTTGAACGAAACCGTCGAGAAGATTGAAAAGGTTATCCCTCTACTTGTAGATGTCAGTGTGGGAGCGTCTGTGTCTACTCAGGGTATTGAGTCAGGTGCTGAGGCGGGGTCCTCCTCTGGTTTGTCCGGATCAATTCAAGGTGAGTTTTCTTTGGCTCAGATGCTGGATATTATCTCCCCGGCTCTGAGCCAATTACTTGATCAGCTCAATTTATTAGAGCCCGATGATGACCGAGTTAATAGTGTCAGGAATGATCTTGTTCGTATCGTTAGTATGGATGAGCTGGAGACAGTGCTTGGCGAGGCATTGGGTTTGGTCGTCGATGTGGCGCGACAGATTGACCAGGAAAGGGAATACACGGAACAGTTTTTGACGCAGTTGAGGTTGCACCTCAAAAGTCTCGAAGAGGGTATCAGTGAGTCCATTGATCTCGACGCGTCGCTACAAAATGTTGATAAAATTCAGATGGAGGTGGGCAGCGAGGTAGAAGGCATTGAGTCAGCGGTTAATGACAATAATGACCTGGATTTACTCAAGCGAATTGTTCGTACTCGAGTCGAGCGCTTATCCACTAAGATGACGGATTACGTCGCGAACGAGAAACAGCAGTTGGAGGCGGCGAGAGATAAAATTGGTGAACTGACCCGCCAAACGCAGGCCATGAATAACGAGGTGGAGAGTTTGCGTCACCAGCTTATAGAGAAGCAGCAGGTGCTAGCGATGGATACGCTCACCGGTGTGGCTAATCGTGGCGGTTTTGATAAACGTATCGAAGAGGAATTAGCCCGCAGCCAGCGTATTGGTTTTCCGTTATCGCTATTGCTGATTGATGTCGATAAGTTCAAATTTGTCAATGACACCTTTGGTCATAAAGCGGGTGACAAAGTGCTGCAAACTGTCGCCAAACTGATGTCTGGTAGGTTGCGCGAAACTGACTATATTGCTCGCTACGGGGGTGATGAATTTGTGGTTCTGTTGGCGGGTACATCTGCCGAGGATAGCAAAGCCGTGGCTCAAGGGTTTTGTGATGCTGTGAAGCGCTGTGGTTTTCACAGCCAGGGGCAGTCAGTTGATGTCACACTTTCTATTGGTATTGCCCAGTTGCAGAAAGGGGATACCAGTGAGATCTTGTTTGAAAGGGCTGATACGGCTATGTATAAGGTCAAAGATCAGGGGCGAGATGGTTGCGCTGTCGCTCTGCCATCATCGCTGTAGTGGCGATCGAGTCTCTTTAACTGGCAGTCTTTCCGCGGTAAATTATTGCCGATGTGAATTAGCGGCGCCGGGCGTTGAGCCTCTCGACGGCCGCCGCGTAGCGTTGAATTTCCTGTGTTGTTTGTAAATCGACATTAATAAAGCGGCAGCCCAGCCGCGTTCGCGAACTCTGTTTAGTTTCAAACTCTCGCTTTACCTCAGCTTCGACAATGATCAATTTATTGCGAAGTGTTTTAAAAATACACTGCGTGATTTTGTCTCCAGCCCCGATAGGGCTGCCGGCAGGTACCGTCAGCAAGGCACCGCTGGTCGATATATCGCTAATTTCGGCGTTGATCACCTGGTTGTCGCTGAGAATAAGGTGAACCTCGGGTGAGGACATCATGCTCACAGGGGTGCGGTAGCTGGCACGTCGCTGGTGTTGGTAAATGGTATCAGGCAGGCTTGAGCGGTAGCGAGTCAGCCCTGCGCTTTGTTGCTGGCCGATGATGCTTGCCGTGAAATCGATATTAATACCCTTTAACCAGCCGCTAGCGCGATAGTTTTTATGTTCAAGTAATGCTGTATGGCCTTCACTAGCAGCGAGCTCATCGAGTTCAAGCCAGTTATTTTTGGTATCGATTGCCAGAATAATAGTCGCGAAGGCGCCATCGATACCCTCAATTGACAGGCTCAGTTGGCAGCGGTTTTCTTGCATAGCTTTGATGATTAAAAGCTTGTGCGCTTTTATTTTAATGCCGTCGTCATGTTTTACGGGGTGGGCGCTGCGGGTATTCTCTCTGGCCGTTTCTTCTCTTGACATGGGTTCGTGTTGGCTGAGTGGTGACGTGCTTGTTCTAGGGCGTTGGAGGGCAGTTTTAGGCTTTACCCAGGTGGGTAGACTGGGATCGCTGAGGGGTAGTGCCGTTGGCGCCGTAGGTTTGCACGGTTTCTACGCTACCCTGGCGCAAGACTTGAAGTGCCTGGTCGGTCACTAGCTGGTTTTTCCTGATCATGGTGCCAGCCAACAGGTTGTGTTCTTTACAGCGCCGGCTCACGTCACAAAGTGCTTGCCAGCTGTCATGGAGTTGCTGTTGTGGATGAGTTGCGAGCAGAGCTTCCATACCGGTCAGGCCTGGTGCGAATCCAAGATTCACAAGGGCATTGTCGCGCTGACTGTCCATCCCTTGCAGGGCCTGGGCTATGCCCAGTTTCTTTTCAATAATGGCTTCTAGGGTGGCAATGTTTTCACGAGACAGCGCGGCCCTCTCCTCGCCTAGGACGTCGAGAAGTTCGAGGCTGAGGGTGTTAGTTTTGTCGAGAAGGGCAATAAGGTTTTTCAAGGGGCTATACCGGTTTGATGAAAATGCCTGGCAGGTTTTGTGTCCAGAGTTCACCTCGAACTAGGCTAGGTCCCGCTCAAAGCTGATCAGCTTCTCGGCGATACTATCTGTATTGATAGTATAGGAGCCATCGCTCAGGGCCTGCTTGATGCTCTCGACCTTTTCTGCATCAAAGCCAGATATGTCGGCGAGAGTTTTTTCTATTTGCAGTAGTTTGAGAGCGGAGTCGGTAACGGTAACAGTGCTCGAATCCCCTGCCTTTTGTGTTGCGCTGGCTTTTTCGGAGGCGGCGTTTTGCGCGGCATCAGCTTTTTTGTCAGTACTGGCGCTGAGCCCTGCGTTACTATTGGTTGGTTGTCTAATTTCCATGGTGCTTTTCCTTCCCGTTTTGTCGTGTCAAAGCACTGACAATTAGCTTATCGGCATATTTGTGAAAAACTTTAGTGACAGCAGCCAAAATAAAAAGAAACTTATTGGCAAATTTCTTTAGTCAGCTCGAACTGTGCCGGAGGCGAGAATGGTGCCCTCGATTATTTTATTGGATGAGAGGTTTTTCACGCGAATTTTTTCTCCCACCGCACCGCCGTTTAAAGCTATGGCTGTGACACTGACCTGCAGCCCGCGGTTGCCAGCCTGCAGGTCAACCTGCTGGCCTTTTATAATGATGTGAGGCTCGGCCAGTACCGTTTTGGTGAGCAGGGCTTTGCGGGCCAAATTCCTTTTTAAAACTTTGCCTATAGCGTCTTCAGGATTGCTTAAATAAGCGCGGTTAAGTGAGCTGGAATCTTTTGTTTGCAGAGAAACATCTTCTGCGCTGATGATATGTCCGCGCCGCAGCGGGACGTTCGTCGTCAGCACCTGGCTAAAAGAAGTGACCTTGGCTGGCACATAAAGCGTCCAGGGTCGGGGGGTCTGGCAGCGCACGCCGATGGTCGTTTTGCCCTGAACTTTGGCGCCCGAGGGTAAAAAAGCTTCGAGAGGGGTGCCGCAAGCGGGTAGTGTCAAGCGGGTATCGATATTGCCGATGCTTACCGTCGTGCTGGCCTGATCTTGAATCTCTCCATGGCTGGAAAGGAAAGTCTGGGCTGTCGTTTTGATATTGTCAATTGACTCAAACCTGTCGCTTTCAGCCAGGGCAGGCGATACATCGCTTAGCAGAGCGCCAAGTGAAGCAATAGTCATGGAGAGTATTGCTAACGCCGAGGCCGCACGCGGATGTCGATAAAATAATTTAGTGAAAATAGTCAATTTTTTGGCGTCTTTTGCTCTGGTATTTATGTTTAGTGAAGGGTTGTTAATAACTAAGCAATATTTGGGCCTCTTTGATTTTTCCGATTAGCTCATGGCCATCGCCTACAACACATTTTTGTCTGACGTTGGCTTTGCCGTTGAGCGGCAGGCCATTGCCGCCAAAGAATATTTTTTCAGCTCTTATTTTTTTAACCTCTTGAAAAATAACAATAAAGTGTTTTGGCATAGGGGTTGCTATGTCTATTGCATAGCACTCTTAGATCATGAATAGGGAAAAGATTATGTCCACTCAATTGGGTTCCATACTCGGCAAGCAAGCTCAGGGTCTTTATTTTCATGCCCAGAGGGCCGAGTTGTTGGCGGCCAATATCGCCAACGCTGAGACTCCCGGCTACAGGGCGCGAGATGTTGATTTTCGCTCTGCACTTCGTGCTGCTGGCGCCGACCGTCTGGTACAGAGTCACAATCAACATATGGCATCAGATAGTCGCTTCAATACCAGCGTTTTTTATCGTGAACCGGCTCAGGCGTCGATCAATGCGAATAGGGTTGATATGCCGAAGGAGCAGGCAGCCTATGCTGAAAACGCCGTGCGCTACCAGGTCAATTTGCGCTTTCTCGATGGCAAAATTAAAGGCCTGATGCTGGCCTTGAGAGGAGATTAAAAATGAGTTTAGAAGGTGTCATGCGAGTTTCGGGTTCAGCGCTGGCGGCACACACTACGTGGCTCGATACCATTGCTAGTAATTTGGCGAATTCAGAGGTGGTCAGTGGCAGTGCTGGCGATGTGTATCGCTCGCGCCAGCCAATATTCGCCACCATGACAAAGCCCTTCGGAAATCCCGAAGGTGCTGTCGGTGTCGCTGTCAAGAGCGTGGTTGAAATGGGGCCGCCCGGCAGAAAAGAGTACGCGCCAAGTCATACGCTCGCTGATGGTGATGGTTATATCTATCACAGCAATGTTAATACCGTCGAGGAAATGGCCAACATGATTGCCGCCTCCCGAGCTTATCAAAATAGCGTTGAGGCTATGAATACGGCTAAACAGCTAATGGTGCAGACCTTGAGTATGGGGCGCTAAGGAGAAGAACGATGGCAACGGATATAGCGAATATTTTAGGGGTTGAACAAAGCGGTGGGTTGGGTTCGGTTCCAAAAAAGAAAGAAGAGTTGGGGCAGGAGGAGTTTATGCGCCTGCTGGTGGCTCAGCTGAATAACCAGGACCCCACCAAGCCAATGGATAACGCTGAATTCTTGACGCAAATTGCTCAATTCAGCACGGTGGATGGTATTCAAGGTATGGAAACCTCCCTGTCAGATCTGGGGGCGTCAATGGTTTCTACGCGCGCTATTCAGGCCTCCTCTCTGGTGGGTCGCGATGTGATTAGCGCTTCCAATCAGACTGCCTATGTTCCAGGGCGTGAGATTTCAGGCGTAGTGGCTATGCCGGTCAGTGCATCGGCTGTTCAGATACAGGTATCGGATAGCCGTGGACAACTGGTTAAAGTGCTTGATATAGGCAGTGTCGGTGCGGGTATTCACAAGTTTGCCTGGGACGGTTTGCTCGATGATGGATCTTCCATCCCTCAGGGCAACTACCAAGTGACGGCCAGCGGCCTGATTGACGGGGCTGCGGAGGCTTTGCCTGCCTTTGCCTCGGCTCGCGTCGCCAGTGTCTCGATTGGTGCTGCTGGGGCAGAAATTAGTTTAAATCTGGATGGCGGAGATTCGGTGTCCTACGCCGATGTCCTTCAGTACTTATAACAGCAAGGGGAATTAACCATGGGTTTTGAAACGGCAGTATCAGGTATTCGAGCAGCTTCATCGCAGCTTGGCATCATTGGCAACAACATCGCCAATAGTTCGACCTCGGGGTTTAAGCAAGCACGGGGGGAGTTTTCCGACGTCTTTGCCTCCAGCGCACTGGGGGTGGCCTCCAATTCCGTTGGTCGTGGTGTCGAGCTAGCCTCGATTGCCCAGCAGTTTACCCAGGGCAATATTAGCTTTACCGATAACTCCCTGGATCTGGCAATCAGCGGCACTGGCTTTTTTATGCTTGATGACGGCGGTACTACCCGCTTTACCCGTTCGGGTGCTTTTACCGTCGATTCGGAGGGTTTCGTTACTAATAACGAAGGTCTGCGCCTGCAAGCCTTTAGCGCTGATACCCAAGGGCAGATTACGGGTCCGGTCGACGACGTACGCTTGACGACCTCTCAAATTGAGCCGATTGTCACCACTGAAGTTGATGTCACTGCCAATCTTGACTCCCGAGAGGACGTGCCCTTATTGGCTTTTTCTGCGCCCTTTGATGCCTTTGCTTCCCCGCCGACGGCTCCCAGCCCCGATATGTTTAACGGCTCTACCTCGTTGACGATTTACGATAGCCTCGGTAACCCCCACGACTTGACCACGTATTTTGTCAAGACAACGACCCCCAATGTATGGGAAGCACATGTCACCGTCGACGGTGTCACCCCCGGTGGTGTCGCGGCACCACAGACCTTGACTTTTGATAGTACGGGGCAATTTCCTGCAACCGCTTTGCCGGTAGAGGTCGCGGTAGCCAACTGGGCTCCGATCGATGCCAGTGGTAATCCTACGGGTGCTGATGCGCCTCAGTCTTTTACAGTTGATCTTTCAACTGCCACGCAGTTTGGTAGTGACTACGGTGTTAGTTTTATTTCGCAAAATGGTTTCTCCTCAGGGCAATTGCGCGGAGTTGAAATTTCCGAAACTGGGGTGATCTTTGCCCGTTATACCAATGGTCAGTCTTTTGCTCTGGGGCAGGTGGCCTTGGCGAATTTTGCCAACCAGCAGGGTCTGCAACCCTTGGGTAATACGGCCTGGGCAGAGACTTTTGCCTCGGGTGTGGCCACGGTGAGTGAGCCGGGTACCGCAGGCCTGGGTTTGGTTCAATCTGGGGCCCTGGAGGATTCTAATGTCGATATCACCCAGCAGTTGGTGAATATGATTACCGCCCAGCGCAATTTCCAGGCTAATGCCCAGATGATTCAGACCGAAGATACCGTCACTCAAACCGTGATCAACTTACGTTAAGCGCTGAAAGGCTAAATAGTTATGGGTAATTATCTCTATACGTCAATGGTTAGCGCCAGTCAGATCATGCGTGGCATGGCCGATGTCACTCATAACTTGGCCAATGCCAGTACCACCGGCTTTCGGGCCGACCTGTCGATGTTTAAATCTCTGGCGGTGCCCGGTGCTGTTAACGGCGGTAACTTGCCGCTGTTTCAGCGCACGGGTGTCGACACCCGTTTTGGCCCTCTGCAAAACACCGGCGTTGACCTTGACGTTGCGGTGAGTGGCGAAGGCTGGATGGCCGTGACGGCAGAGGGGGGTGGTGAAGCCTATACCCGTCGTGGTGATCTGCGTCTCGATACGCTTGGCCAGCTTACCAATGGTGCTGGGCAGACGATTCTGGGTGACGGTGGACCACTAGCCATACCGCCCCATACCAAGATGGAAATTGCCGCCGATGGCACCATCTCCATTCAGCCTCTGGGCCAAGGTCCTGACACGGTTGCCGTGGTGGGTCGCATCAAGCTGGTCAGCCTCGACGGTGACAGCCTGTATAAAGGTAAGGATGGTCTGTTGCGTCTAAAAGATGGCGCCATCGCTCAAGAGGACGCCAATATTTCACTAGTGTCGGGCGCACTGGAGGCCAGCAACGTCAACACCATCTCTACCATGGTGAGGATGATCGAGCTGCAAAGAAGTTATGAAACCCAGGTCAAAATGATGAAAACCGCTGCCGATAATGATCGCGCTTCGGCGGCATTGATGAAAATGAATTGATGGTTCGCCAGGCGATTGACGATTCAATAAATACGCAATTGGGGAAATAAAATGCAAGACTCTCTGTGGATAGCAAAGACCGGACTGGACGCCCAGCAGACGCGTATGGCGACCATTTCAAACAACCTCGCGAACGTTAGCACGGCAGGTTACAAGCGAGGCCGGGCAGTGTTTGAAGATTTGCTCTATCAAAACCTGCGTCAGGTGGGCGCGCAGACCTCTCAGGATACTGAGTCGCCTTCCGGTTTAATGCAGGGTACCGGTGTGCGTGTGGTCGCCACCGAAAAGCTCTTTACACAGGGTAATCTTGAAACCACTGAAAATGCTCTCGATGTGGCGATTGAAGGCAAGGGCTTTCTTCAGGTGCTAATGCCCGATGGCACTATCTCTTACACCCGTGATGGCTCAATGGCTCTCGACTCCGACGGGCAGCTGGTTACTTCCAACGGTTATCCCATTGAGCCGTCGATCACGGTTCCTCAGGATGCCCAAACAATCACTATTGGCTCCGACGGTATTGTTTCGGTGTTGTCGCCGGGTGATACAACGCCCTCTCAAGTTGGCACATTGCAGCTGGCAGATTTCGTCAACCCCGCCGGTTTGCAGGCCATTGGCAAGAACCTTTATCTGGAATCCGGTGCCAGCGGCAATCCGCAAACCGGCAACCCGGGGCTCAATGGTTTGGGTTCGATTATGCAGGGTTATGTTGAGAGCTCGAATGTCAATGTCGTGGAGGAGCTGGTGTCGATGATCGAAACCCAGCGCGCCTACGAGATGAACTCCAAGGCGATTTCTACCACCGATCAAATGCTGCAGTACATCAGTAACAACCTCTAACGCTGATTGACGCGGGACGGAATTGAATGATGAAAACACTATTGCTAAAGCGACTAAAGCCACTTTGTGTGCTGGCTGCAGTAATCGGCCTTAATGCGTGCACGGTTATGCCGCAGCAGAGCGAGCCAGGCTACGAGAGCGTTGCGCCCATAGCCCTGGTGCCCCCGGTACACAATACCGGCAGTCTCTATCAGGCCGGGTATGACATGGTTTTATTCGAAGACCAGCGCGCGAGTCGGGTGGGGGACATTATTCAGGTCTTGCTGGTTGAGCAAACCGATGCTGCGAAAACCAGCAAAACGGAAATCGATAAAGACAGTAAAACCTCAATGACGGCACCAACTTTGTTTGGTGAGGTGCTGGATGATCTCGGCCTGGGTGTCGACTCAAGTTCGGAATTCGAAGGTGAGGGTAAGAGCAATCAGAGCAACCGCCTCAGCGGCAGTATTGCCGTTACCGTTGCCCAGGTGCTGCCCAATAGCAACCTGGTGGTACAGGGTGAGAAGTGGATACAAATCAATCAGGGCGGTGAGTTTATTCGCATCAAGGGCATAGTTCGTCCCTCCGACGTCAGCTCAAACAATACCGTGCTGTCCACCCATGTTGCCAATGCCAAAATTTCCTACGGGGGCACAGGTGCCCTCAATGAATCTAACGTCACCGGCTGGATGGTGCGCTTCTTTATGGGTCCGCTTTGGCCTTTTTGAACGATGCCTCTTTTGACCGACACGTTTTGATAGTCGCCTAGGCGAGCAGGAGAAAATGATGATTATGTTGCAGCGATTCGAATATATGCAAAGTATTAAATGGTTGAGTTCTGCCTGCTTTATGGCTGTGCTTTTACTCTGTACGGCTCTGCCTGTTGCCGCAGACCGGATCAAGGATATTACTTCCATTGCCGGTGTGCGCTCCAACCACCTGGTGGGCTATGGGCTGGTTATTGGCCTCGATGGCAGTGGTGATTCAACTAACTCGGCACCCTTTACTGTACAGAGCTTAAAAAGTATGTTGTCTAAATTTGGTGTTGTTGTGCCGCCAGGTGTTAACCCTTCGCTGAAAAATGTTGCGGCGGTGATGATTCACGCCGAACTGCCGCCTTTTGCCAAGCCCGGTCAGACTATTGATATCACCGTGTCCTCTATCGCCAATGCCAAAAGCCTGCGTGGTGGCAGTTTGTTGATGGCCCCCTTGAAAGGTGCCGATGGCCAGACCTACGCCATCGCACAGGGCAATATGGTGGTGGGTGGTTTTGGTGCTGAAGGTGGTGACGGCACCAGTGTCACCGTTAATATCCCCAGTGTTGGGCGCATTCCCAATGGCGCGACGGTTGAACGTGAGGTGCCAACTCCCTTTTCCCAGGCAGGGCCAGTTGTGCTTAATTTGAATACCCCCGACTTCACCACGGCGATGCGCGTCGCGGAGAAAATTAACGCCGTGGTTGGCGCTGGTAGTGCTCTGCCGGTCGATAGCTCTTCCGTTCAAGTGAAGGCGCCAGTGAATCAGGGCCAGAAGGTGGCTTTCCTGGCCATGCTGCAGAGTATTGAGGTAGAGCCTGGCGAAGGCGCAGCTCGGGTGATCGTCAATGCTCGTACTGGCACCATTGTCATTGGTAGCCATGTGCGCGTCACCCCCGTTGCGGTGGCCCACGGCAGTCTTACCGTTTCGGTGTCAGAATCCTTCGATGTTAGCCAGCCAGAAGCTTTTGCCCGTCGAGGCAATACTGTGGTGACACCGAATTCTGGGGTGGCTATCACTCAGGAGAATAACCCTATGTTTGTGCTTAGCTCGGGTGTTTCGTTGCAAGACCTTGTGAGAGCAGTGAATAACGTGGGTGCGGCTCCCGGTGACATGGTGTCGATTCTTGAAGCTCTCAAGCAAGCGGGCGCCCTGCGCGCCGACTTGATTGTGATCTAGGGGTAAGTCATGGCCATGCAATCACTTGCCAATTCGTCAGTCGCCGCGCAGCAGGTTTATCACAGCTTTGAGGGCTTTGAGCAAATGCGTGCTCAGGCCCGCAATGGAGATAGCGAAGCACTGTCGGGTGCGGCCAAACAGTTTGAATCTGTTTTTGTGCAAATGATGCTAAAGGCCATGCGTGACACGGTACCCGAAGGTGGCTTGTTTGATAGCGAGCAATCGGATTTTTATGAAGGCATGTTCGACCAGCAAATCTCCCTCAATATCGCCAACGGTAAGGGCATTGGTCTCGCGGAGGTCATTGAGCGGCAGATGAGTGGTATACAAGGTGGTACTGCCGCTGGTCATGCCGCAGAAGATGAGCAGAGGGCCCCCTTACATGTGCCCGAGCGCTCGCCCTTTGCCGCACTGACGTCGGCCAATCGTCCCTTGGCTCTCGACCCGCATCGCGTCAATTCAGGTCTGTTAAATCGCGAAAATGAACGACAAGTTAGCTCGTCGAGGGCTGATAACTGGATGCCAGTCAGCCCCGAAGCCTTTGCCGATGAGCTGCGTCCCTACGCCCAGCGCGCCGCTGAAAAACTTGGCGTGAGTGAAAATCTGCTCATCGCCCAGGCTGCCCTGGAAACCGGTTGGGGGCAGAAAGTGATGCAACGCAACGAAGGCGGCAGCAGCTTTAACCTCTTTGGTATTAAAGCCAATGCCAGCTGGCAGGGCGAAAAAGCGAGCACGGCGACTCTTGAATATCGCGATGGTGTCGCTCTACGTGAGCGCGCTGATTTTCGCGCCTATGCCTCGTTACAGCAGTCCTTTGATGATTATGTCAATTTCATCAGCGAACAGCCGCGCTACAGCAAGGCTCTGGACGCGAGTGACGACAAGGGTTATGCCGAGGCCCTGCAGCAAAGTGGTTATGCCACGGACCCTGCCTATGCGGAGAAAATTCTTGCTGTGAAGCAACGGCTCGACCGCAATGAAACCAGCGTGTTGGCGAAGGGTTTAATAAGCCACGAAGACAGGAGTTAAGCCAATGGCTGACTTATTAGGTATCGCGTCATCGGGTCTGGGGGCCATTCAACAGGCCTTGAAGACCACTGGGCACAATATTGCGAATGTGAATACCGAGGGCTATAGCCGCCAGGTCGTCGATTTCTCGACCCGACCCTCCCTGCGGGTCGGGGACTCTTATTCAGGCAGTGGTGTTGAAATTGGCGCAGTGCGTCGCGCCTACGACAGCTTTGTCGTCGACGAACTGCGTAGCCGGGGCAGCAAACTTGGCATGGCAAGCGCGTTTGAGTCACTGGCTACGGGGCTTGATCGTTTAGTGGGTGATAGTGACAACGGTCTGTCCTCGGCCCTCGAAGGGTTTTTTAACTCGCTGCAGGACGTTGCCAGCGACCCTGGCAGTATATCCACACGACAAATTTTGTTGTCTGATGCGAATATTCTCACCGACCGCTTTACCCAGCTCAATGAGAGCATGCAGGGCTTTGAGCGCGATACCAACAACCGAATTAGTTCGTCGGTGAGTGAAATCAACGACCTGGCGACCAATATTGCCGAGCTTAACGCTGACATCACTTTTGCTTTAGGGAGTGGTGGCGAGCCGAGTGATTTACTAGACCAGCGCGACGGCCTATTGATGCAGTTGTCGAGCAAGGTCGGCATTAGTAGTCTTGAGCAGACCGACGGCGCGGTTAATGTATTTATCGGCAAAGGGCAGTCATTGGTAGTCGGTGGTGAAGCGCAGCAACTGCAGGTTGTGAATAACTCAGTCTATCCCAACCGGCTTGAAGTAGCGGTTTCACGGCCGGGTGGATCCACGCAAATTATTTCGCAACAAATCAGTGGTGGCGAATTACAGGGCGTGCTTGATTTTCGCTCGCGAGTGCTCGATCCGGCAATATCTGAATTGGGCCGCGTCGCCGTGGCCATGACGGACCTCTTCAATACCCAGCATCATCTGGGAATGGATTTAAACGGCCAGCTTGGCGGTGACTTTTTTAGCGCTCTCTCGCCGTCTGTTATTGCCTCGGGTGACAACAGCACGACAGCGCCAGTGGCGACGGCCAATATGACCATCGACAACACCTCTAATCTTGAAGCCACGGACTACTTGTTGGTGTACGACGGTGCTCAGTGGGGGCTAACGAGAACATCCGATGGTGCTTTCTTTAGTGACGCTGCGGGCAATTTTGCCCTCGATGGGATTACGGTGAGTGTTGGCGGTACGCCAGCGGCAGGGGATACTTTCTTACTGCGCCCCGTCTACGGCGCTGCCGGAGAATTTGGTGTGGCATTGACAGCCGCCGAGCAGTTCGCGGCAGCGACCCCATTGGTTTCATCCCAAGCGTTAAGCAATAGTGGCTCGGCTAGCATGAGTGAACTCAGCGTTAACTCAACTACGGGTCTGCCTTTGGCTGGGGATATAACCTTAAGCTTTAACCCCGATGCCCTCGGTGCCGGTGTGCCGGGCTTTGATGTGACCGGTGGGCCGGGTGGCACCATTGCCTTTGACCCCGCCACCGAAAGCGGTGGGAAAACCTTTACCTTTGCCGGTTCCGGCGGTCTCAGCTTTGCTCTTAGTGGTATTCCCGATACGGGTGATGTTTTTACGCTCTCGGCGAACTCAGGTGCCCCTGGTGACAACCGCAATGCCCTATTGTTGGGGGCGATGCAAAGCCAGGCTCTAGTCGACGGCAATACGTCCACCTTTGGCGAGGCCTACAGTGGCATGATTGGCAGTGTCGGTGTTGCCACGCGCCAGGCACAGGCTAACTTGCAGGCCGAAGACAGCTTAATGAACAACGCCGTTGCCGCCCGCGAGGGAATATCGGGTGTTAACCTGGAACAAGAGGCGGCCGAACTGGTGAGACTACAACAGGCTTATCAAGCCGCGGCCCAGCTGGTGGCCATTGCCGATACGTTGTTTCAAACCCTTCTTGGGGCCACGCGGCGTTAAGCCGTCAGCGCGCCCGTAGTGAGTACGCTATGACAATTTCAACCGCACAAATCTTCCGCCAGGGTATTAACGCGATTCTCAGCCAACAGGAGGCGCTGTCGCGCACGCAGACTGAAATCTCCAGCGGAAAACGTATCCAAACCCCCTCCGATGACCCCTCGGGGGCGGTTAAAATTCTCGATATTGAAGAGCAAATTGCCACCGCGGAACAGTACCAGCGCAATGGCTTGTTTGCCAACACCGAGCTATCTCTGGAAGAGGACGCGATGGTAGGCGCGCAAAATGTCCTGCAACGGGTGCGCGAGTTAATGATTCAGGCTAATAATGACAGCCAGTCGGAGAGCACTCGCCAGAGCATTGCCACCGAGGTGCGCGCCCGGCGCGACGAGTTACTGGCCTTGGCCAATACGCGCAATGCCAGCGGTGACTACCTTTTTTCCGGTTTTCAAACCGACAGTCTGCCTTTTAGCATGAACGGCGGCAACGTGGTTTATAACGGTGATCAGGGTCAGCGACGCATTCAGGTTGGCCCTTCATCGCTGGTACCCATTAACGACTCCGGGATCGATGTTTTTCAACTCATTAAAAATGGTAATGGGACCTTGCGCGTGGACAATACGAGCTCCAATACCGGTTCGGGCATAGTGCAATCACTGAGCCAGGACAGCAGTTTAGTCCGTGATACTTATAGTCTCAATTTTATTCAGCTCACGCCTACAGACCCCGTCACTTATGAAGTGCGCGACTCGTCTGCGGGGCTGGTCACCTCTGGCGGTTATGTCAGCGGTGAGTCCATTGGCTTCAATGGTGCGGTTATCGTGCTTAATGGTGAGCCCGCCAATGGAGACAGCTTCACGATTAGCCCCTCGGTAAACCAGGATGTATTTACCACGCTCAATAATATTATTGCGGCGCTGGAAGGGCCCTCCAGTGATCTTGCCGATAATGCCAGTTTTCACAATGACATGGGCGAGGGGCTGAATGACATTGACCAGGCCCTGGATAACTTTTTACGCATTCGCTCCAATATCGGCTCGCGGCTGAACAATCTCGACAGCCAGGCGGATGTTAATGAGAGCTTTCTGCTGCGCATGAAAGCTGCCGCGTCACAAGTGCAAGACCTCGACTATGCTGAGGCCATTAGTCGGCTCAGCGCCCAGTCGACCTCGTTGGAGGCCGCACAGAAAGTGTTTGTTGAAGTGCAGGGGCTCTCGTTGTTTGATTTTTTATAATCTTTTTTGTCTCACCCCTTCCCCTTTTTTGTGCTGATGTACTAAAGCGCTACAGTCCCGCTCTGGGTTTTTTTTAGTCCCGGCAGCCGTTTTTTCTGGCTGAAACGCGCCTCAAGCTTGAACTGCGTCACAAAAGCCCTCGTCTTTGTGAATTTCTTAAAAAAGCCCTAAAGATTCTCCCACCCCTGTCGATAACTATTGCGGAGGCCGCACTTACCCAAAGTATTGGTAACAAGACATTCATCCAAAATACTAGCAAAGTGTTTAACCGGGTAAGCGCCGCCATATTTGGCAAAGTAGATAAGTCAACAAGACAAGCAAGCAAGAGTTTGCGCAGGAGCTAAAAAATGCCTCAGTTTATTAACAGTAATATTGCCTCGCTCACCGCTCAGCGAAACCTTAATACGTCGCAGAGCTCTTTAAACACATCCCTGCAGCGCCTGTCATCGGGTTTGCGTATTAACAGCGCGAAGGACGATGCGGCTGGTCTGGCGATTTCCGAGCGTTTTACCACGCAGATTCGAGGTCTCAATCAGGCGGCTCGAAACGCTAATGATGCTATCTCCCTGGCACAAACCGCAGAAGGTGACCTCGCCGCCATTACTAACAACCTACAACGTATTCGCGAGCTGTCGGTGCAGTCGGCCAACGCCACAAACTCGGCATCTGATCGGGTAGCGCTTCAGGCGGAAGTGTCAGAGTTGATTTCTGAAATCGACCGAGTCTCATCAACCAGTGCTTTTAACGGTGTTAAGTTGCTCGATGGTTCTTTCTCGGCCCAGCAATTCCAGGTCGGTGCCAACGCTGGTGAAACGGTAAGTATTTCTTCTATTGCGAGTTCACGTACTGCTGACATTGGTCAGGAGCTTACGGTTACGGAAGCGGGCGGTGCCTTAACAGGGGCTTTAACGGCAGG